>NZ_JBLVOM010000030.1:0-16029 GCF_053543775.1 Acinetobacter endophylla
GATCAAGGTTGGTCAATGCTTGTTAATATGTTGGTGTACAAACAGCAATGGCGAGGTGGTTTACTCGTTAAAGTTGACCCTAAATATACAAGTCAGACTTGTAGTTCATGTGGTCACGTTGCAAAAGAAAATAGGCTCACTCAGGCAAACTTTAGTTGTGTCGAGTGTGGCTTTAGCGAGAATGCAGATATTAATGCTTCTCGCAACATTTTAGCGGTGGGACACACCGTTTTGTCTGTCGAGGGAAGATGCGGTAAAGATCGCCCTGTGAAGCAGAAAGCAAGTGAAATCCGTGAGGAAGTCACCTAAGAGCTTTTGCTTTTAGAATCCCCCACTTGAGCTAGTCGAAAGTGGGGGGGTATGTCAAGACTTGATATAAGTTTTTACACCATGCAGGGCTTTTGCTCTGCGATCTTAAAAATAGATTATTCTGTACAGATTCAATTTTTTGAACTGCACACCGTCATCTTTGTCGAGGCCGAACTCATGTCCCTGTTACGCCGTTGGTTTGATCCAATCCGATCGAGTTGGTTTTACCAGAAACCAATCCGTCAAACGGTGTTATCTATTCAAGATGGGCTGAGTATCCATTTAAGACTGGATGATGTGTACAGCTATCTGGCGGTACAGCAGCTGCCCCAGCTCGAAGAAATTTTAAGTCCGCAGCTCAAGCCGCTGAAAGTAATTATTTCCAGTTCGCATGCAGCCCCCCCAAATCAGATGTCTTTTGATGAATGGCAGCACTACACCCTAAATGATGCCAAGATTCTGTCGAAACAGCATCGTTTTAGTTTTCATGACACGCCAGAATTGCCCAGCGCTGAAGCCTTGCAACAGGCGGAACTGATTTTACGGCATACCCCGCTGCGCGGGCAGGATTTTCTGTATTTGCTGGAAGATGTGTTTCATATGTTGTGGCAAAAACAGACCGGAAAATTACGAACCCTTTATGCCATGGCCAGTCGTCATCATCAGCCACAGGACTTTCCCGAACGTATTTTTGACCAGACCCCGATTCTGGCCAGCTATTTTAATTTAGGCGGACGCCAGTATCAGGCAGTCGATGACCTGTTGCGTCTGACCCGGCGTCTGGAGCAGCAAAAACTGCTGACCGGTAATCCGATTTTTATGATCGATCACATTGAATGGCGTGAGCATCTGATCAGTGATGCTGAAGAGCTGAACGAGATCCAGTCGATGGATCCGGAACTGGACTTGTATATCGCGCTGGAAGATCCGATCTCCTGGCTTTTGCTGGCCTATATCAAGGAAGAACTGGCCGATTATTATAATATCCAGTTGAATGTCTATCCCTTGTCCTATCGTGGCCGGGATGAGTTTGACTGGAGTCTGGCCACACGTTTATCCAAACGGACGGACGTAGAATTTACCCCGTTTTGCCGACCGACCGAGCAGGCGATTGCGCCAATGGCACAGTTATTTTATAGCTGTCCCGAGGAGCAGCGGATTGAGGCGATGTACCAGATCTTGCAGGCTGTCTGGACCCGTGGTGAAGACCTGTCTTATGCACCCCATTTCAAACTTTTGCAGCAACAGTTAAATATTGTAGATCTGACCCAGAACGATATTCTGGTGAAGCTGCAGGACAATGATATGCTCTGTGAAATGAAGTCGCAGCCGAACTTTCCGGTACTGGAACTGCGGATAGATGATCAAAGTTATACATTTAATAGCTTATATCGGGTCTGGATGATTGAAAGTATTTTCAGTAATGTGTTAGAAGAAAAGTATAAAAGTAATAATCAAACTGAAAGTGAACTGAAAAAACATGGAAAAGATCAAAGCTGAATCACTAGAACATGCACGTCAACAGATCGATGCCATTGATACAGCTTTAGTTGAGCTGATCGCTGCGCGTCAATTTTATGTTGATCAAACCACCCGTTTCAAAAAAACCGAAACCGATTTGCAGTCACCAGAACGTATGGAACAGATTGTAGAAAATGTTAGGGCATTGGCGCAAAAGCAGGGCCTCGATCAGGAGTTTATTGAACATCTATACCGTGAAATGTTCCAATACTTTATTCAACGTGAACTGAAAGAGTTTCGTCCTTAAACAGGCTCATTTCAGTTCAACTACGCCGGACGATCTTCAAGCTATGCAGGAGATCTTGCTGTAGCCATGGCGATTTTTAAGCATAACATCGCCTTTTTGCAAAAATAATTTATCCATAAAAAGCCCATTCAGCCAATTGCCTAAAGCCTTGCCTGGACAGGCTTTGCACGGTTTTATAGAAATTGTAGTAAAAAAAAGAAATTGATTTTATTAAATATTTTTACAATGTAAGTTTGATTTAATTTAAAAAGTATATATATTGTATATACATCTTTTGCAAAGCAGTCTTTATTTTGGAGAGATAAGCAATGAGCGAGCAAATCAAAAAAATAAAGACAGGCAAGAAAGATGGACAACTTTTAATTCGTATTCAGAGTACGGAGCGTGATGAATTTATTCGTCTCTGCGAAGAACTGGATACTAGTGCTGCTCGTGAATTAAGAAAATTTATTCGTGGTTTTGTGAAACAACACAAGCCTAACGAATAGCCTTACTAGGGAGTAATACCATGGCTAAGCAAGTTAAATCTTTAAAGCAAGAAATCAAAGCACGTTTGAAAAAGATTTCAAAACATAAAGGCAAATTGAAGCAACTGAAGCAAGCGCTTAAAAAACAGAAATAAGCCAACGTGAATCAATTGCCAGTCACTTAAAACAGTTCATTCTAGACAGACTGTTTTAGGCTACAAAAAAGACCGAACATATATGTTCGGTCTTTTTGCTTGCAACAGGCTGTGCCCAGGCATCGCTGAATTTTATTTTTTATCGACCAGACTGAAGAACCAGTTTAAGAACAGGGCTGCAAACGTTGCCGTACCAATACCACCCAGATTGAAGCTACCAAAAGTCAGGGCAAAATCACCCGTACCTAAAATAATGGTCACCGCAGCCACCATCAGGTTCTTGTTCTGCGAAAAATCGACCTTGTTCTCAATCCAGATTTTGGCACCAGCAATAGTAATCAAACCAAAGACTATAATCGAAGCACCGGTCAGAATCGCTGTCGGAATCGTATGAATAATCGCACCAAACTTAGGCGATAAACCCAGGAACACAGCAAAGACACCCGCGACGGCAAAGATGATAGTCGAGTAGACCCGTGTTACGGCCATCACGCCAATGTTTTCACCATAGGTGGTCATACCCGGCGCACCCACACCACCCGCTAAAGTCGTGGCAATACCATCTGCAACAAAGGCTTTACCAATATGCGGATCCAGGTTTTCACCGGTCATCGCACCTACGGCTTTAATATGGCCCAGATTTTCAGCCACCAGAATCAAGGCAATCGGCGCAATGATCAGCATGGCATTCAATTCAAAGGTCGGTGCATGGAAGGTCGGTAAACCGAACCAGGCTGCTTGCTGAATGGGAAGGAAGTTGATTGCAGTGCCATAACCCATGACATTGCTGAGCATGAAATAGATCAGATAGGCCAGTAACAGACCGACCAATAATAGCAGGCGTTGCAGCAGGCCTTTGGTAAAGACGGCAATCGAGCCCATGCACATCACGGTAACGAGAGACATCCACATATTAAAGGTGTTGCCCATGACGCTTTTAACCGTGACTGGAGCAAGGTTCAGGCCAATGATCATCACCACGGCACCGGTCACTACCGGTGGCATCAGCTTTTCGATCCAGCGGGTGCCCGTCGCCATGACCAGAAAGCCCATCAGCGCATAGAAGATGCCACATGCGATAATCCCGCCTGCTGCAACGCCAATATTCGGATTCAGTCCGCCACCACCCGCATAACCAGTTGCTGCGATGACCACACCAATAAAGGCAAAGCTTGAACCTAGATAACTTGGAACCCGGCCACCGGTGATTAAAAAGAACAGGATGGTACAGATCCCTGACATTAAAATTGCCAGGTTTGGATCAAAGCCCATTAAAAAAGGTGCCAGTACGGTTGCGCCAAACATGGCAAAGGCATGCTGTACACCCAAAACTACCGTTTGTGCGGGTGGCAAATACTCTGCGGTACCTACTGGTCGTGCATCGATACTGCCCTCATACGGGCGCCATTTGGGAAACCAACTGGACATAAAATGAGCACTCAAAAGATAAATTGTGCACATCATACTCCGGTTTTTTGGAAGTTTTAATCACTCCTTTCAACTTTTTGTTCAAGTTAATTCATTGACTTTTATTTATTTTTTATCAATTGGTAAATATTTTTAATATAAAAGTAGCGTTAAATCAGTGGATTAATCATATAGCTATGCTTAAAATTCACTCATAAAGATTTGTTATTTTAGTTATAAAAAATACGATGCAGTGAGTGGTTTTGGCCAATTCATGTACAAAAAAAGCACATCACCAGGATGTGCTTTGAACGCGAGGGCGAAAAATCAGCCGGTATTACGTAAACCGGCTGCAATGCCGGCAATGCTGACCATTAAGGCATGATCGACCGGGGTATTTTCAGCCTGCTGCTGTTCCAGATATAAACGGCGACGTTTCATCAGTTCAGCTTGCAGTAAGTGCAGCGGTAACAAATAGGGTTTACGTACTTTCATCGACTGATCCAGTACACCGTTACTGCTCAGGAGTTTCGATTCGCCTTTTAAGCTCAACAGGGTTTGTACAGCATCCTGCAAACGCTGACGCAGTTCTGTTCCCAGAACTTTAAGATCTTCATCCTGAGTCAAATGCGATTCATAATATAGCGCCACATTGGCATCGGCTTTGGACAGTACCATTTCCAGCATATCAATCAGGGTCTGAAAATACGGCCACTCTGCCAGCATCTCATCCAGTACCGTGCGTTGTCCCTGATCCAGTACCGCATTTAATGCAGCACCGGTACCGAGCCAGGCCGGTAACATCAGGCGAATCTGGGTCCAGGCAAAGACCCAGGGAATCGCTCGCAGTGATTCAATCCCACCACTGACTTTACGTTTCGCCGGCCGTGAACCCAGTGGCAGCATTTGCAGTTCAAGTTCTGGCGTGACGGTACGCAGGTATTTCACAAAATGCGGATTTTCCCGGACGGTCTGGCGATAGACCTGCACCGATAGCTCGGTCATTTGATGCATCAAGTCGCGCCATTCCTGTTTGGGTTCAGGTGGCGGGAGTAAGGTCGCTTCCAGTGTTGCAGCGGTATAAATTTCCAGATTCTGCAGGGCGATTTCTTCCAGACCGAATTTGAAACGGATCATTTCGCCCTGTTCAGTCACCCGGATCGCACCTGAAATCGACCCTGGCGGTTGAGAGAAGAGTGCCTGCTGGGTTGGCGCACCGCCACGGCTAATTGAACCGCCACGACCATGGAACAGGGTCAATTGCACGCCATGTTGTTGGGCAACTGCGGTCAGTTCTTCCTGGGCACGATATTGGGCCCAGTTGGCCGACATAAAACCAGCATCCTTGGCAGAATCCGAATAGCCAATCATGACCTCATGTTTGCCCTGAATATGCTGTTTGTACCAGTGCATATTGAACAGGGTCGACATGGTTGCGGCTGCGCCATCCAGATCTTTTAAGGTTTCAAACAGGGGAACCACCCGTAGCGCCTGCTTGATGCCGGCTTCTTTCTGTAGCAATAAAACCGCCAGCACATCACTTGGATATTCCGCCATCGAGATGATATAAGCACCCAGAGATTCGCTCGGTTGCTCGGCTAGCGTACGCATGGTGGCAAACACTTCCTGTACATCCGGATGTTCAATCAGGCTGCCTGCTGGCTCATTCAGATGTTTTGGCAGCAACGGACGTTTGCTTTGCAGCTCTTGCAGTAAAAAGTTTTGCCGTGCCTGTTCAGTCCAGGTTTCAAAATTCCCCAGTCCTAAATATTCGGTAATCGCAGAAATCGCCTGACGGTGACGACCCGATTCCTGACGGATATCCAGTTTTAGCAGTTCGATCCCAAAACTGTTGACCCGGTAAATAAAGTCCAGCAGGCTGCCATTGGCAATTTCGGCCAGATTGCAGTCCATCAGCGAACGGTAGCAGGTCAGGAGTGGCTGTAAAAGTTCGTCTTTACTTTTAATCACCAGACTGTCATCGGCATCATTGCCTTTTAATTTTTCTGCCAGCCAGTGCCGTGTGGCTTTCAGGCGGGTACGGGTGTCACGTAAATATTCACGGTAGGGTTCAGGATGGGGCTGGCCCAAGGCTTCGGAAATTTCCGGGCTACATTGCTGGATAGACAGTTCCCAGCGCAGGTTTTCAATATCGCGTACATAAAGGTCGGCTGCTTTCCAGCGCGACAGCCACAGCACTTCCTGGGTGACGGTATGGGTCACATTCGGGTTGCCGTCGCGGTCACCGCCCATCCAGGAGGCAAAACGTACCGGTGCCACATCTAGGGGCAGGTTCTGAGCACACTGTTCTGTGACCATGCTATTCAGTTCCCGGATAAATTTCGGAACCGCATTCCACAAGGTCTGCTCAATGGTGGTAAAGCCCCATTTGGCTTCATCAATCGGAGTTGGACGATGCTGACGGATTTCATCGGTTTGCCAGGCAGAGCTGATCAGCTGTTTCAGATCGGCCAGAACTGCCTGACGTTCACGTGGAGTCAGTTTCTGCTGGTCAAATTTGGACAGGGCATTATTGATACCGTCATATTTTTGAATCAGGGTACGGCGGCTGACTTCTGTGGGATGCGCGGTCAGAACCAGTTCAATTTTCAGTTCACAGATTTGCTGATACAGCGTATCGGCAGAAATCTCCTGCTGTTTAAATTTTTCAAATAAAGGCACCAGAGGATTGGGCGATTCTGCAGTGTCATCAAACTCGCTCTGACGGCGACGACGTACCACATGATATTGTTCGGCAATATTGGCAAAGTTTAAAAAGTGGGTAAAGGCGCGGGTCAGCGGCAGGATTTCTGCATCTTCTAGACTCAAAAATAGTTGTTCCAGTTGTTTTTCTGCTTCGACCTGTCCATCGCGAGCGCCTTTGGATAGGGCACGGATCTGCTCGATCTGATTAAACAAATCCTGCCCGGCATGTAATTTTAAGGTTTCCCCAAGCAAATTACCCAGTAAGCGTACGTCTTCGCGTAGTGGTGCATCAATCTGTTGAATCATTTTTTATTCCCTCACATGCATGCTTTGACTATACCGCGACTGCATGACAATCCAAGTCCCTTAGAGACAAAAGTTGCAGAGCATTGGCTGCTTTTTTAGCAAATTTTAGGCCACATATGGTTATCGGTGCTCGATCCTGAGAGAAGGCTTTAGTCAGGCAGAGCATATTTCAGCATAAACAGTTCAATGGCCTCGCTAATGATCTGTTGCTGTTCTGCGCTTGAAGGGGGAGGGCTGAGACCCAGCAGGATTTTCTGATGACGGGTTCCGGTCAGCAGGGACACGATCAGCTCGGTCTGTTTTTCTGGAAGATCGACCTGAATAAAGCTGTACTGTTGGGCCAGAGCAAAGAAATCATTCCAGACTGCATCCAGTTTGCTATGCGAGGCCTCATAAAACTGTTCTGCCAGAGGACTTTGCTGCGAGGCCAGTTCCATCAGTAACAGGTCCAGCTTGATCGCTTCTGGTAAATTAATAATATTTAAAGCGCGCTGACAGGCCTGATAAAACTCCTGCGCAAAGTCACTGCTCGGCTGCAAGAGCTGAGGATGTTCATGCAGAATGGCTTCACAGGTATCCTCAATCGCACAGCTAAACAGGGTCGCCTTGTCCTGAAAATGGTTATACACCGTCAGCTTGGTCACACCTGCCTCACGTGCAATCTGGTTCATGCTGGAGGCATGATAGCCATGCGCTAAAAACAGCGCTTTGGCCACGCTGAGGATGCGCTGACGCTTTTCCAGATCCTTGGGTCGTCCTACAGGTATTTGCACAATTTCTTCCAAAAAAAGTCAATACGGTCATTGCTTTGAAGCTTGAGTTTTAATTAGTGTACCGGGTGGTATATTAATTAAAAAACAAGCAATTCAATATATCAGCATAGTTTGCCCTAAAAAAGACGATCAGATAAGAGCGAATAAGATGAGCAGGATTTACAGCGTATTGGCTGGCATGGTGGTGCTTTGCAGCGTGACTTTAAGCGGGTGCAGCAAAGATACTGCTGCAGCACAACAGGAAGTTCCCTTTGTCATGGTGGCGACACCCACCACTTCACAGCATGAATTAAAAAGTTATGCCGGTGATGTGCAGGCACGCCAGCAAACGGCGCTGGCATTTCGGGTCGCTGGGCAGGTGACCCAGCGCTTCGCTGATGTGGGTGACCAGGTCAAAGCCGGGCAAGTCCTGGCAACTCTGGATGTCAAAGATGCCCAGCTGCAGCTGAATGCAGCACGTGCCCAGCTGGAAAGCGCGCAGTCTGCTACTAAGATTGCTCAGGATGAATTACAACGTTTCAAGCAGTTATTGCCATCCAATGCCGTGAGCCGCTCACAATATGACGCGATCGAAAACCAGTACAAGACCGCCCTATCAAATCTGAAACAGGCACAATCCAACTACGATACCGCTAAAAACCAGACTGCTTATAACCAGCTGATTGCCACCAGAAACGGCGTGATCACTGCACGCAATATAGAAACAGGACAGGTGGTGGCTGCCGGGCAGGCGGCGTATGAACTGGCGATTGCCGGTGAGCGTGAAGTGGTAATTGGCGTACCGGAACAGGCTATTTCGGAGATCAAGGTTGGACAGGCAGCTACAGTGACATTATGGTCCAAACCTGAAGAGGAATTTGCCGCTTTTGTCCGCGAGATTTCACCAGCAGCGGACCAGTCGCGTACCTTTCGGGTTAAAGTTTCCTTACGTGAAGGCAATGGTCAGATCCAGCTGGGGCAAAGTGCCCGGGTATTTTTTCAGCACAGCCGCGACAATATGCTCAGTGTGCCGCTATCCAGTGTCTCGGCAACGGATCAGCAGGCTTATGTGATGGTGGTCCAGCCGGATCATACCTTGCGTAAAGTTCCGGTTCAGCTCGGTGCCTATGGCCGGGACAGTGTTCCTGTACTCAGTGGCCTCAAGCCGGAAGATTATGTAGTGATTGGCGGCGTACATCTGCTGCGTAACCAGCAAAAAATCAATCCGATTGATCGTGAAAACCGTCGTGTGACCATTCAGGCAGGGAGTTAAGCATGAACTTTAACCTGTCGGAATGGGCCTTAAAAAATAAAGGTCTGGTGCTGTATTTTATGATCCTGCTGGGTCTGATCGGCATCGTCTCTTATTCCCAACTGTCACAAAGTGAAGATCCGCCTTTTACTTTTAAAGTCATGGTGATCCAGACCTATTGGCCGGGTGCCAGTGCCAAAGAAGTATCCCTACAGGTCACTGACCGGATTGAAAAGGAACTGATGACCACGGGACAGTATGACCGCATCATGGCCTATTCACGTCCGGGTGAATCCATGGTGACTTTTGTTGCCAAGGATTCTCTGGCTTCGAAAGATGTCGCGGATGTCTGGTATAACGTGCGCAAGAAAGTGGGCGATATCCGGCATGAATTGCCACAAGGAGTACAAGGGCCGTTCTTTAATGATGAATTCGGCGATACCTTTGGCAATATTTATGTGCTCAAGGGTAAAGATTTTGACTATGCGACCCTCAAGGAATACGCCGACCGCTTACAGCTGCAACTGCAACGGGTCAAAGATGTCGCCAAAGTTGAACTGATTGGCCTGCAAGACCAGAAAATCTGGATTGAGATTTCCAATACCAAGGCCATTCAGCTGGGCGTTCCAGTCATGGCGATTCAGCAAGCCCTGCAGCAGCAAAATGCCACCACCCAGTCCGGTTTTTTTGAAACCGGTTCAGACCGGATTCAGGTGCGGGTCAGTGGTGCATTAAACAGTGTTGAAGAGTTAAGACAGATGCCGCTGCTGGTCAATGGCAAAACTATTCAGCTGGGGGATGTCGCAGAAGTCTATCGAGGCTTTAGTGATCCGGCACAACCGCGGATGCGCTTTATGGGCGAAAACGGCATTGGTATTGCTGTATCGATGCGCAAGGGCGGGGACATCATTGCTTTGGGTAAAAATCTGGAACAGGAATTCGCCCGCCTGCAAAAAGCCCTGCCCCTCGGCATGGAACTGCAAAAAGTCTCCGATCAGCCGGTGGCAGTTAAACGCAGTATTAACGAATTTATGAAAGTGCTGGCAGAAGCGGTGATTATCGTATTGCTGGTCAGTTTTTTCTCGCTCGGTTTCCGGACCGGTCTGGTGGTGGCTTTCTCGATTCCGCTGGTGCTGGCCATGACCTTTGCCGGTATGCAGCTGTTTGATGTCGGACTGCATAAAATTTCCTTGGGGGCGCTGATTCTGGCCCTCGGTCTGCTAGTCGATGATGCCATTATCGCCATTGAAATGATGGCGATTAAGATGGAGCAGGGTTATAGCCGTTTACAGGCGGCCGGGCATGCCTGGCGCACCACGGCTTTTCCTATGCTGACCGGGACCCTGATTACCGCTGCCGGTTTTCTGCCGATCGCCACTGCAGCTTCGAGTACCGGGGAATATACCCGTTCGATTTTCCAGGTAGTGACCATCGCATTGCTGGTATCTTGGCTGGCCGCGGTACTGTTTGTGCCATATTTAGGCGATAAACTTTTACCGGATTTCAACAAAGATTTAATTCAAAAAGCACCGTGGTATCAGCGGCTTTGGGCACGTCTGTGCAAACAGCCAGAACCTCAGCCGATTGTGCATCATGCCAGCGAACATTATGATCCTTATCAAACCCGGTTTTATCAGGGTTTTCGTCGTTGGGTCGATGCCTGTGTGACCTATCGTAAAACTGTCATTGCTGCCACGGTCGGGATTTTTATCCTGTCCATTTTAATGTTTAAGCTGGTGCCGCAGCAGTTTTTTCCACCTTCAAATCGAGCTGAAATTCTGGTGGATCTCAAACTTGAAGAAGGTGCATCACTGAAAGCCACTGAAGCTGCAGTAAAAAAAGTCGAAGCCTTTTTATCGAAACAAGAGGGTATTGATAACTATGTGGCCTATGTCGGGATGGGTTCTCCGCGTTTCTATTTACCGCTGGATCAGCAGCTGCCGCAAACCAGTTTTGCCCAGTTTGTGGTGCTGGCATCCTCTTTGGAAGATCGTAACGAAATCCGTCAATCCTTGAGTGACCAGATTCGGCTGTTATTACCGGAAGTCCGTACCCGGGTGTCCCTGCTGGAAAATGGCCCTCCAGTCGGTTATCCATTGCAGTTCCGGGTCTCTGGTGAAGATCTGGGACTGGTTCGTGAATGGGCGCAGAAAGTTGCAGCCACCGTGGGAGACAATCCGAATACCACCAATGTACATCTAGACTGGGGTGAGCCGAGCAAAGTCATCAAACTGGAGATCGATCAGGATCGTGCCCGTCAGTTGGGCGTGACTAGCAGCGAACTGGCCAATGTGCTGAACAGCTCGATTTTGGGGGCCGGCATTGATCAGTATCGGGAAAAGCGTGAACTGATTGAAATCCGTTTACGTGGTGCGCAGGCTGAACGCGTTGATGTCGCTTCTTTAAGCAGTCTGGCGATACCGACGTCACGTGGTACTTCGGTACCGTTGGCACAGCTTGCCAACATTGAATATAGCTTTGAAGAAGGCTTGATCTGGCATCGGAATCGTTTACCGACCATCACGGTGCGTGCCGATATTCGCACGGCCTTACAGCCGGCCACTGTGGTGAATGAATTACACGATTCACTGCACCAACTTCGAGCTGAGTTGCCGAATGGCTATCTGCTGGAAGTCGGCGGTACGGTCGAAGAATCCGCGCGTGGACAGAACTCGGTCAATGCTGGCATGCCTTTATTCCTGGCGGTAGTGATGACCCTGTTAATGATTCAGCTCAAGAGCATCTCACGGGCCTTTATTGTGTTCCTGACCGCGCCTTTAGGCATTATCGGAGTGGTGTTATTCCTGTTACTTTTCAATAAACCTTTCGGTTTTGTGGCCATGCTCGGGACGATTGCGCTTTCTGGAATGATCATGCGAAATTCCCTGATTCTGATTGACCAGATCGAGCAGGATATTCAGGCCGGAGAATCCCCATGGGATGCCATTATCAATGCCACAGTCCGCCGTTGTCGCCCGATTGTCTTGACCGCACTGGCCGCTGTTTTAGCCATGATTCCCTTGTCCCGCAGTATTTTTTTCGGGCCGATGGCAGTGGCCATTATGGGTGGTTTAATTGTGGCGACACTTCTGACCCTGTTTTTCCTGCCTGCCTTATATGCACAATGGTTTAAAGTGAAAAAAAGTTTAAATTCTGTTTAAAATTGTCATAATTTCAGGTGCGAAATATTGAAATTTTCAATATAGTAGCAGCTGAGATTTTTATAATTTAAAAAAATAAGTAACTACTGCATTGGCCGAACTGCCAATCCGGTAATGAGGTTAAACCAAACATGACTCAAACTACATTAACCAAGATGCGACGTTCCGTAGCGATGGCTTATGTCTTCATGTTTTTGGCCTTATTTACGCTATTTAGTGGACTTTTTGCTTACTGGTTGGCCCGTAAAGTTACCCAGGTTGATTATGCTGAAGTCTGGTTACAAGCACAGGCACTATGGATCATGCGTAATATCGTGATTTATACCATTTTGGCGATCTTTGCTGCACTGTGGTTTATTCCCCTGTTTTTCTTTGCCTGGGACAGCCAGTTATGGGTCAAAGCCTGTGTGGTGACCGGGGTGATTTTCAGCTTTATTGCCTTTATTTTCCTGATCAATGCCTGGTTTAAAGGCATCTATAAATTCTCTCAAAACAAAGCTGTGTTCTAAAGCGTATAATTTTTTTCATATTTCCCCTTGTAAAACTCAGTTTGACCCCAATTTCAGACCTCAGTTGAATATTAAACAAAATTCCGTGAGGAGCATCGCCAGACATGGCTAAACGTGATTATTATGAGGTTTTGGGCGTCGCTAAAACCGCTAGTGATGATGAAATCAAAAAAGCCTACCGTAAGTTGGCGATGAAATATCATCCAGACCGTAACCCGGACAATGCTGAAGCTGAAGAGAAATTCAAAGAAGCAGCAGAAGCCTATGAAGTGCTCTCTGATGGTGAAAAGCGCAGCATGTACGACCGTATGGGCCATCAGGCCTTTGAAGGTGGTATGGGCGGCGGTGGCGGCTTCGGCGGTGGTTTCAGCGCAGAAGACATTTTCAGCCAGTTCGGTGATATTTTCGGTGGTGCTTTTGGTGGCGGCGGTGGTCGTGGCCAGCAACGTGCACGCCGTGGTTCCGACTTACGCTATGTGATGGAATTGACTCTAGAAGAAGCGGTCAAAGGTGTCAAGAAAACCATTACTTTTACTGCACCGGCACCGTGTGATGCTTGTGATGGTAAGGGCTCAAAAAATCCAAACGATGTCGAAACCTGCCGTACCTGTCATGGTGCCGGTCAAGTGCGTATGCAGCAAGGTTTCTTCTCGGTACAGCAAACCTGTAGTACCTGTCGCGGTCAGGGCAAGATCATCAAGAACCCATGTAATAAATGTCATGGTTCGGGTGTGTCGGATCGTCAGCAAACCCTGGAAGTTACTATTCCTGCGGGTGTGGACAATGGCGACCGCGTTCGCTTGACCGGTAAGGGTGAAGCGATCCGTGATGGTCAGTCAGGTGACTTGTACGTAGAAGTGGTGGTGCGTGAGCATGAAATCTTCCAGCGTGATGGCGCTGACCTGTATATGGATGTGCCGGTATCAATTGCTGATGCAGCTCTAGGTAAGGAGGTTCAGATTCCTACGCTGGATGGCCGTGTTAGCCTGAAAATTCCTGAAGGTACGCAAACGGGTAAACTGTTCCGCTTACGTGGTAAGGGTGTTAAACCGGTACGTACCAGCATGCAAGGTGATTTGCTGTGCCGTATTGTGGTGGAAACTCCAGTGAATTTAACTGCACGTCAACGTGAATTGTTGAAAGAACTGCAAGAAACCATGGATGGTGAAGACAGCAAATCATCACCAAAGAAAAAATCATTCTTTGATCGCTTGTTTGATTAATTGAGTGAAAGTAAAAAAGGACGCTGAGGCGTCCTTTTTTATTATATAGATAAGATACTCTAGATTAGAAGATGCTATTTATTAGTTGATAGGTATCGCTTAAACATAAAAACCGCCTAAAAAGCGGTTTCTGTTCTTATATTTGACTATCTTTAAGTAAAAGAGGACTCCACCCGACAGTCAGGGTGGAGGTGAATTTCACAGATTTTAAGCTTGTTGGTTTTGAATGTATTTCTTAACAATATCTAAGGGCGCACCACCGCACGACCCTGCAAAATAAGATCGTGACCATAAAACAGGTTTTGCATAACTACCACGTAAATCTAAAAATTCATTCCGCATTCTTCTGCTTGTTACCGATTTTAAATTATTCACCAACTTACTAAGCTGAACAGTTGGTGGGTACTGAATAAGCATGTGAACATGGTCAGCCTCACCATTACATTCTTTTAGCTCTGCATCAAAATCTTTGCATATTTCGTCTACACACTCAATAAAATACTTATGATGTAGATCATTTAGAATTTTCTTTCTGTACTTTGTAATAAATACTAGGTGTACGTGTAAGTTAAAGGCTGAATAGCGGTTTTTATAGATTTCAGTCATTGTTTGATTGTTCATTTAATGATAGCATTTTATTATATTAACACATACATACTCATTTATGAAAATCAACAAAGCGTATAAATTTAGGCTTGAGCCTAATGCAGAGCAGGAGCTTGTTTTAAACAAGTTGCTTGGCTCTGCACGTTTTGTTTGGAATCAAATTTTAGCTGTATCGTTCGAGATGCTTGCTAATAATGAGCGAATCAACAAAGTTAATTTAGTCAATAAAATTCCTGAATTACGAAAAAAACCTGAGTGTGCTTTTTTAGAAAAAAGCTCTAATGGTGTTTCACTCCAACAAAAAGTCCGTGATCTTGGTGATGCTTGGGCTAAATTTTTTGATAAAAAAGAACAAGCTAAGTTAAAGCAAAAACCATTTAAGCCTAAAAAACCAAGATTCTTTAAGTTGACCGATGGCAGTGAAATTCAGCTTAGACCACTCATGCCACGATTTAAAAAGAAATCTGATGGTTATGATTCAATTCGCATTGTTCAATTTGGCAGATATTGTTGGGTTAAAGGTAATCAGGTTAAGTTGCCTAATGACATTGGCGTTGTGAAATTCAGAAAATCACAAGAGATTCTTGGTGAAATCAAGAATGTCACAATCTCAAAGCATGTTGGAAAGTGGTATATCTCTTTCGGTGTTGAAAGCACAATAGATGCACCGATTCACCCATCCAAATCAGCCATTGGTGTTGATCTAGGTGTTAAAAAATTAATTACAACATCTAGTGGTCAGGTGTTCGACCCGATCAATAGTTTTAAAGCTAATCAAGTTAAATTAGCTAGGCTTCAACGCAAGTTGAAGAAGAAAACCAAGTTCAGCCAAAATTGGAAAAAGCTCAATTTAAAGATCAATAAACTACACCATCATATTGCCAATATTCGGCATGACTACTTGCATAAAGTCACTACAACTCTCAGCAAAAACCACGCAATGATCGTAGTTGAGGACTTAAAAGTAGCCAATATGTCGAAGTCAGCAAAAGGTACAATCGAGAACAAAGGAAAGAATGTGAAAGCCAAGTCAGGCTTGAACAAATCAATCCTAGATCAAGGTTGGTCAATGCTTGTTAATATGTTGGTGTACAAACAGCAATGGCGAGGTGGTTTACTCGTTAAAGTTGACCCTAAATATACAAGTCAGACTTGTAGTTCATGTGGTCACGTTGCAAAAGAAAATAGGCTCACTCAGGCAAACTTTAGTTGTGTCGAGTGTGGCTTTAGCGAGAATGCAGATATTAATGCTTCTCGCAACATTTTAGCGGTGGGACACACCGTTTTGTCTGTCGAGGGAAGATGCGGTAAAGATCGCCCTGTGAAGCAGAAAGCAAGTGAAATCCGTGAGGAAGTCACCTAAGAGCTTTTGCTTTTAGAATCCCCCACTTGAGCTAGTCGAAAGTGG
>NZ_JBLVOM010000031.1:0-2939 GCF_053543775.1 Acinetobacter endophylla
TGCATACGTCGATAAAATGATTGTGGTAAGCACTTGATGGGCAAGGCTTTAGATGCAGAAGAAAGATTACATGTTTGCTTTAAAATGATCACAAGCATGATGAGCGCAAAGCACTTTAAATGTGACTTGTTCCATTTTAGAGATTTGTTTAAGATAAGATATAACTCATTGAGATGTGTCATAGTATTCGTCGTTAGAAAACAATTATTGTGACATTATTTCAATGAGTTATCTATTTTTGTCGTGTACAGAGATCGATTATACAAGATTAGATCTTTATATGAAGCCAAAACCAAGACTCAAATCGATATTCAAAATAGCTGTTCTCAATAGATGCACTGAATGAGCCAAATTTCATACCCAATTTTTCCCTTCTATTTTAGTCCTATAGCACTGATTTCATCCTGAAATCTTGGTATAACAAAGCCCCCTGTTTTAAAAAATATTTTTATGAATAATATTAATTTAATTTATAGGTCAATCGTTTACCAATTTTATTTATTACGTAATTAAATTACGTATTGAATAATAATTTAGATCAAGTATGATGAATTAAAACTTCTACACTTGTTCACTCAACATTGAGAATGTTGCTGAACAGGTGCCCCATGTCAGACAAACGGATTTGTCTCTCTCGCTCTAGAATTGTAGCGACCAGTCCGTTAGCTCTGAAAGGAATCGTTAAAAAGATAAGCAATAGGATTGCTTAAAAAAGAAATGAGGACGTTGTATGAATGAATTAGCCAACCCATTAGAACTGTGTGGATTCGAATTTATTGAATTTGTTTCTAAAGATGGTCAGCTAGATGCGGTGTTTGAAACCATTGGGTTCAGCAAAGTGGCAAAGCATAAGTCTAAAAATGCGTATTTATGGCGTCAGGGCAAAATTAATATCATTCTAAATTATCAGCCTGAATCGTATGCAGCTTATTTCTATAAAGAACACGGCCCTTCTGCCTGTGCAATGGGTTTCCGCACCAAGAATGCGGCAAAGGCATTTAAAAAGGCAATAGAAATTGGTGCAGAACCAATTTACAATCAAATTGGCCCGATGGAGCTGAATATCCCAGCAATTAAAGGGATTGGCGGCTCTCCTATTTTCCTCGTCGATTGTGACATTTACCAAAATGACTTCATTTTCTTTGATGATGTACCCTCCCATCCTGTCGGCACAGGTTTATATGAAATCGACCATTTGACCCATAATGTGTATAAAGGCCGTATGCAGTATTGGGCTGATTTCTATGAAAAGATTTTCAACTTCCAAGAAATTCGCTACTTCGATATTAAAGGTGAATATACTGGCCTGACGTCCAAGGCACTCACGGCGCCAGATGGCAAAATCCGTATTCCGCTGAATGAAGATTCGGATAAAGGAAATGGTCAGATTGCCGAGTTCCTGAATGAATTTAACGGTGAAGGCATTCAGCATATTGCCTTCATTTGTGATGACCTGATTAGCACTTGGGACAAACTCAAAGCTTTAGGAGCCAAGTTCATGACACCTCCACCCAATACCTATTATGAAATGCTAAATGAACGTTTGCCTAACCACGGCGAACCTGCTGATGAACTACAAAAACGTGGCATTTTGCTGGATGGCAATACTAAAGACGGTAATAAGCGTCTCCTCTTGCAAATTTTCTCTCAAAATATGCTAGGCCCAGTCTTCTTTGAATTTATTCAGCGTAAAGATGACGACGGTTTTGGTGAAGGCAACTTTAAAGCGCTATTTGAGTCGATTGAACGCGACCAAATTAAACGTGGCGTTTTAGATGTATCTAAAGCTTAAACGATTTCTAGAATTTCCCTGTACATATAGTTTTATGTACAGGGAAATTTAACTTTTGCGCAAAAATTATACTCGTAAAAATTAAAGTCCGCTCCGATGACAATATAAAAATAACTAAACATCATCATGGCTCAGGGCTTTATCTCACATGGATGAAGAATAAAAATGCAGCACATTGAACAAGGAAACCTGAAAAAAGGTTTAAGTAATCGTCATATTCAGCTCATCGCCCTCGGTGGTTCTATCGGCACAGGGTTATTCCTCGGTATTTCACAAACCATCAAACTCGCAGGACCTTCTGTTATTTTAGGCTATGCCATCGCAGGCCTTATAGCCTTTCTTATGATGCGCCAACTCGGTGAAATGATTGTGCATGAACCCGTGAGTGGTTCTTTTAGTCATTTTGCTTATAAATACTGGGGCAAATTTGCGGGCTTTATGTCTGGCTGGAATTATTGGGTACTCAATATTTTAGTGTGTATGGCTGAACTCAGCGCTGTCGGCCTCTATATCCATTACTGGTGGCCTGATATTCCAACGTGGGTTTCTGCTTTGGGTTTATTTATTTTTATTAATGTCATTAATTTACTGCACGTGAAATTATTTGGTGAAATGGAATTCTGGTTAGCCATCATTAAGGTCGTGGCAATTATTGCCATGATTGCTTTTGGTAGTTACTTGCTGGCCAGCGGTAGTGGTCATAGCCAGTCTAGCTTACAAAATTTATGGCAGCTCGGTGGCTTCTTCCCCAATGGTATTACAGGCTTAGTGATGGCTATGGCCATGATTATGTTTGCTTTCGGTGGAATTGAACTGGTGGGCATTGCAGCAGCAGAGACAGATAACCCTCAGAAAACTCTCCCAAAAGCCGTCAATCAAATTGTTTACCGCGTGTTGTTATTTTATATCTTGAGCCTAGTCGTAATTTTGTCGCTTTATCCATGGAATATGATGGCTGAAGGCGGTAGTCCTTTCGTATTGATTTTCGACTCTTTAGGCAGCCAGACCGTGACCGCTGTTTTAAATTTTGTGGTTTTGACTGCGGCTGTTTCTGTCTATAACAGCACCAATTACTGTACCAGCCGAATGCTGCTTGGTCTGGCACAACAAGGCAATGCTCCAAAATTTTTAAGCAAAATTAATCCGC
>NZ_JBLVOM010000032.1:0-1604 GCF_053543775.1 Acinetobacter endophylla
ATTGAACAAAGAAATTTAAATCCTGTGCTTGACTCTTGTGGTTAAAAACAGGACATTTTAAATGGTTTATCGCATAGACATTTTAATTGGTGAATAACAACACTTGTATATTAATTGAAATATCAGCAACTTATTAAAATCAGAAAAATGCAAAAATGAGCAAAAAGCCGATTTTGAAACAAGTCGGCTTTTTTATGAGCAGTTTTGATAGTTCTTGCCAATAATCCTGTATAGAAAATGATCAATTTTGGCATTTTCCCAATGTTCTCAGCTCTTCCAGGGCGAAAACTATCCCCAATTGCTGTGGATGAAATTTAGGCTATTTTGTACGCTTTGGCGCACATAAATCTCGGCCCTTTGCTGCTATGCGGCATACTGGAATTTTCCTATGATCAAGTCATCAGGAACAGGATGTTCCATAACATAAAACAAAAATTATAAGTTATTGCACATGGACCAGAGGGTACAACAGCACAATCAGCAACGATAAAAAAACCCGGCAGGATGCCGGGGTTTTTTATTGCCTATCCTTTTTCATTTGCAAAACAAACATAATGCCCCTAAAATATAGACTATAATCTATATTTTGGTTGTGGTATGTGGACAGTCATTACGACAGATCTATTTAATCAGTGGCTTGAACAGCAAGATGAACCTACACAAGAGAAGGTCCTAGCTGCCCTGGTTGTTCTACAGCAGTAGGGACCGAGTTTAGGCCGTCCTTTAGTAGATACTGTGTATGAGTCTAAATTTACCAATATGAAAGAACTGCGTGTTCAACATCGCGGTAGACCCTTAAGAGCTTTCTTCGCATTTGATCCCTCACGACAGGCTATTGTTCTATGTATTGCTGATAAAGGCGGTAAAAAGCGTTTTTATAAAGACATGCTGGATATTGCAGATGAACAATACCAACTTCATCTCACTACCCTAGGAGATAAATCTAATGGCTAAGACTCTGCAAGAATTGTTAGCTAGCCGCTCTCCAGAGAGCCAAGCCCGTATTCAAAAAATGGCTGATGAATTACTGCTAGAAAATCAGCTTCATCTTATTCGTGAAGAACTCGAAATTTCTCAAAAAGAGCTTGCTGAAACTTTGGGAATAAAACAGCCATCGCTTTCAGCAATAGAAAATCGTGGCAATGATCTTAAGATTTCAACCATGAAAAAGTATGTTGAGGCAATGGGTGGGAAGCTCCGTATTGATGTAGAGCTTCCAACAGGAAAACATATAGGATTCAACGTTTAACAATAAAAATGGGAGCTATAGGCTCCCATTTTTAGATTCGTATAACGTTGAACCCAACGGTAAATAGTCGTGTGATCAACATTCACACCCCGTTCGGCCAGCATTTCCTGCAGTTCACGATAGCTAATGCCATATTTACAATACCAGCGCACAGCCCAAAGAATGATTTCGCCCTGAAAATGCCGACCATGGAAAGGATTCATATGCTGCACCTTTAGCTAAAACAGTCTTCAGCTTACCATTCGTGGTTATTTGCAACAGTGCCGATTTTTTGAAAAAAGCATAGGTCTAGATAATCAAGCTAGATTTTTTAAAACTCCACATTGGTCAATTGTACATAAACCATCACAAGTAC
>NZ_JBLVOM010000033.1:0-2330 GCF_053543775.1 Acinetobacter endophylla
ACATCTGCACTATTGCTACTACCACCTGTGATCACGTTTCCTTCAAGTGCTGTACCGTCTTCTGTCACTGTGCCTGTGTCAGCTTTCGCTTCTGGGGCAGTATCTGTAATGAGAATGACCAGATCAGTCGCTACTGAGCTTTCATCGGCATTGTCTGTCACTATAATTGGGAAACTATCACTTACGCTGCTATCACCACCGCTGTGGTTTTTGCTGGTGCCACTTTGTTGGTAGCTATAACTGACTTTGCCTGTTACTGGATCATAGTCGGTAAGGGTCAGTGTTCCTTGTGTACCTATGATTGTTTTTGGTGTGGTCGGGGATAGACCCAAGAGTTCGCTGGTCAGAATGGTCGTGACACCAATCGTGATAGATTTCAGTCCATCTGCTGCGTTGACGGTAAACTCGCCTTGTACTGGGGTCGTTGCATTTTCGGCAATGCTGTTCGCACCAAGCGCTGATCCATTATGATCAGTGATAACCACGTTAGGTGCGCCATCGGTATGTCCGTTAATGGTGATGGTAATGGTCGCTGTCGATTTATCTCCATCTCCATCGGTAATGGTGTAGCTAAATAGGTCTTGGAGGCTTTGGTTATCTTTAAGGGCATTTACATCCGTATTGTTATTATTTAATTGGTAGGTGTAACTACCGTCAGCACGGAGAATTAATGTTCCGTATTTTCCATTCACTGCTGTATTCAATGCGCCATTTGCTACGTGTTCACCTGACGCAACTGTTCCAGCCTGTACTCCACTGACGTTAGCTTTGTCTGCGCCTTGGGTATCAGCTGTATCTCCACTAGATACGCCTCCTGTCAGTACGTTGCCACTGACTGGATTAGGTACGCTGTCTTCTGTAATGCTATTCGTGTCAGGCTTCGCAACAGGTGCGTCATCTATAATCGTAATCGTTACGGTATTCGTTGTACTATTGCCCTGAGCATCCTTAGTTGTATAGCTAAACGTATCCTCAACATTATCGCCATTTGATGGTTTAGTCAGTGTGTATGTGTAGCGACCATCTTCATCAATGCTGAACGTCCCATATTGAGTCGAACCATTAGTAACGGGTACTGCTTTGACCTCGGATGGTAGGTTCACTGTATCTGTTACGGTATGACCAGTACCCGCAGTTGAACCACCCGCAAGACCACTTTCATTGACAGTCTTGCTAATTGGGGCTGGTGTTAGATTGACATTTGCCACATTAATCGTAAGCGTTGAATGAGTTAAATCACCATCCGCATCACGTACCGTATAAGTAAATACATCCTGTGCATCAGCTGTTACTGCATCAGCGGTTGATACATAGGTATAACTGCCATCGGCATTTAAAGTGATATAGCCATATTGGCCATCTATCCTGCCTCCAACGCCACCAGCGCTGTTCGTTGCAGTATCACCCGATACCACACCAATCACTGCACCAGTATTCACCCAACCATCTGCGCCAGCAGTATCATTTGTTAATACACCGTCAGCAGCAAGTACGCTCAGCACACCACCTTCACTAAGGCTACCAGTATCTGCCACAGCAGTCGGAACATCATCAATCACTTGTACAACCAGACTACCTGTTGTGGTTACCCCTCCTGCATCTGTGAAACTCAGTGGAATGCCACTCAGAAGTAAACCATCATTTCCAACAGCGCTATGTGTCTGGGCGTTGTTCAAAGTATAGGTATAACTCAAACTACCTGAAGTTGGGATACCACCTACACTGCTATTTGCCGTAAAACCATTTAGAACGATGGTTCCACCAACGACGTTGATCGCTGCCGATGGGTTGCTGCTACTCAGTGATTGTAATTGTGAAAGGCTAAAGGTCTGTCCGCCTATGTTAATACTGCTTAAGCCATCTCCTGCATTGATCGGAATCGTTCCACTGGCAGATTCGCTCGCTGCACTTGCGTTGCTACCTGTACTTAGACCACTTTCATACACTGTAATCTGACCACCAACACTGCTACCGTTCTGATCGTTCGGTGTAATGCTTGGTAGGCCATCGGTATGTCCGTTAATGGTGATGGTTAATGTCGTGGTACTCCAGTCCCCATCTGCATCTTTAATGGTGTAGCTAAATGTTTCTGTGAGCTTGCCTTCATCTTTTAATGCATTCACGGTTGCGTTATTTGGGTCAACGGTATAGCTGTAACTACCATCGCTATTGAGTATCAGTGTGCCGTAGTCACCTGCAAGTCCTGTTCCACCAACATTATCTGTTTGTTCTGTTGTTGAGCTTCCTTTGCTGACTCCTGTCACTTGTGTTGCATCTGCACCTAAACGGTCAGCAACATCTGCACTATTGCTACTACCACCTGTGATCAC
>NZ_JBLVOM010000034.1:0-1196 GCF_053543775.1 Acinetobacter endophylla
GCTACCGAACAGCTGGCTGTGGCCTACGACTGTATTTTGCTGGAAGGTGCCGGTGGTCTGATGGTGCCCTTAACCGAAGAGTTCCTGACTATTGATTATATTCAGACACATAATTATCCGGTGATTCTCGTCACTTCAGGGCGTTTAGGCAGTATTAATCATACCTTGCTGAGTCTTGAGTTGTTAAAACTCCGCGGGGTTCAATTATATGCCATTGCTTTTAATCATGCAGATAACTCCAAAGATCCCTTGATCGCTGAAGATACCATTGCTTATTTAAAACAGTATTTGCAGCGTGATTTTGCTGATACGACATGGGTTGATATTCCAGCTTTAAATTTAGCCCCGTCTATCCATGAGTAAGTGATCAGCTTACAGGGGGGCTGATGTGAATGCTTAAATATTGAGGTTGCGCCACTGTAAATTGAATCTGATAGCCATATTTGTTTAACACCATTTTCATCAAATATAAGTCTAGCCCATGCCCATTTTGCTAGGGAGATTTATGCCAGAAACGCTGTCCCAAGTATGCATATCTTCAACCTTTGATTATCATTATGAATGATCAGCACACATGCAGCATAGCAATTGAAATGGTATTTGCCTGTGCCTGCAATAGAGCATTCTTAAGTAGGTTTTTAAAGACGGTATATAGTTCAAAATCGGGTAGGGCAATTCGGATCAGGCTCGGTCAGTCAATTGTTAAACTGGGTTCAATTTCCGGATAAAGCGACTGTAAATCGGCAATCACCTGAGTCAGGAGCCGTGCAATTTCAATACTGTACTAGATATCGCTCAGTACTTGATCGGTAGAGGAAAGTGCTAGAAGCTGTTCCAGTAGCTGGGTACATCGGCGGATACCAATGTGTACCTGCTGCAAGCTTTGTTGCAATTTGGGCGAGCTTGCCTGTTGTTCTGCCATCAGTTGTGCAAGCTGGATATGAGTTTTGATCGCGGTTAAAGGACTACGCAATTCATGGGCGGCGTATGAACTAAATACTTTTTCATTTTCCGGATTTTGATGCAGTTTATGTATTAAGTGCTTAGAGTTTTGGGCAAAGGACTGTACCTTGGAAGGCATTACTTTGGCATCTAAGGTTTTTAAATAGTGAGTAGCATCATTCACTGATAAATTTGGCTGACTTAAAAGGTTGAAACTTCATCTAAGGCTTTAAGCTCTCGACGAATAATCAAAA
>NZ_JBLVOM010000035.1:0-772 GCF_053543775.1 Acinetobacter endophylla
CCTTAAAGGAAATACCGGCGACTTCATCAAAAGCTACCACATCCCATAAGCCCACCAGACCAATACGGCGGCTACTCATGTTATAGAACAGGTTGGCGACAGTCGTTTGCCCACCAGAGACTAAAATACTATTCGGTGAACACTCTTTGTAAATATGGCTTTTCCCGGTACCGCGTGGTCCCAGTTCACAAACGTTATAGTTATTTTCAACGAACGGAACCATACGCGCTAATAGGTGCCATTGCACGTCCTCTTTTAACGAAGCCGGTTCCATGCCGATGGAACGGATTAAACTCTCGCGCCACTGATCCGTGCTTAATGCTGCTCTGCCACTGAAGAGTTCATCCATATTCATATTCGGCATTTGAATCGGCTTGAGTAAGCTCACCCCAAATGGAGAACTAGTCTGTCCTTCTTCAAAATAATAACTAAGCGTAGCAATGACCCAGATACCACCAACAAGTAATTTTTCATACTCTTTGACGATGCCTGCCGAGATTTCGGCATCTTTGATGCCCAGATTACTAAATGATGCTTCGTATTTGTCCTTACGCTCATTAAGCTTTACGGTCACCCGATCAATGACCTTATAACTGCCACGCTCACGAACCAGGGATTTCACCTTCTCAGCTTCATCAGGTCGTACATAGTTCTCTGCCAGCACGGTCTTTACGTTACGTAGTCCCTGCTCAATGATCTCTGGATCATCCGAGGCACAGTACATCCCTAGCAGGTATTCGAGTACATAGACCGGGACATTGGCCCCTTCTTT
>NZ_JBLVOM010000036.1:0-895 GCF_053543775.1 Acinetobacter endophylla
GTTCTTCATTGGTCAGGAACAGGAACTCATCGCCATTCCTCGTAATCAGGCTCTCTTTTTCCAGACGCTGCAGGCTCTCTTCAATCCGCTTGCGCAATGCCAGCTTATCTTCATCAATTTTCTCAATCGACAAAGTCACCAGGTTATCCAATGTGCCTTTGATGATATCGACATAGCGGATCATGAACAGGGTACGCAGCATCTGCACATCAAAACCATCCAGGGTCTTATTCTGCCCTGCCTGGTCGATGGTACGCTTCACTGCAGTATCCAGGAAACCTTCAACGGAAGCATAGAAGCGGTGGAAAGGAACCAGGGCACCGACTTCATCTGTAGCAATCGCATTCGCGGCCATCTGGAACGCATCCAGCATGGACCGTTCACCATAGGCCAAGTGTGCACCGGTCGCACCGACTTTACGGATTTCTTCAAATACTTTTTGCACCAGCTGGAAATGGTACGGCGCAAAAGGATAGTTATGAATAAAACTTTCTGGCCCCTCATAGTTCTTGAGGGTTGGGCCTGAACGGTCAAAGGTAATCTGATTTTTTAAGATATCGCCCTTTTGCTCAAACACTGATCTGAGCAATGCTTCTGCTTCTGGGGTTTTACGTAATAAACGTTTCTGGATGACTTCATCGGTATTGGAACTGGACAGTGATAACCGGGTTTTAAAACGACCAGCAATCTTGGAGAAGTCATTGGCTTTGGAAGAAGACATCTCACCTAAAACAGCATCGATGTCTGCCTGTGAGGTGACAATAATCCAAGCGCGGCCTTTACAGATCGTACCTAGGTTTTCAGTAATGGTTTGCAGTGTCAGCATCAAGCGGGTATCGCTGCCAATAAACTGCCCCACTTCATCCACCAGAAACAACATGCGTTGCTGGGGTCC
>NZ_JBLVOM010000037.1:0-14073 GCF_053543775.1 Acinetobacter endophylla
CAAATTCTTTAGGCAAATCACGCCATGGGCAGCCTGTTCTTATTCTATAAAGTATTGCTTCGACAAAATTTCTCAAATTAGATTTGAAATAGATATCAAAATTTCGGAAAATAGAAAGTAACTTAGACCAGTGTTGATCATTCAGCATTGTACGAGGCATAGCGAGAAGTAAATTTAGTTTGGCGATTAAATTTTACTTTCTCGCTATTTTTTTGAACAGAAAATGTCAACAGACCCTAATATATTTTAAATAAATCTCAGATAATCTTGTTGCATCCAAATCCATTACCCATGAGGCATAATCTAAGATTTGTGCAACTACCTCTCTTGAAGTCTTATCCTTTTTTAATTCAATAATAATGACCTTTCCCTCTGCATCAACAGCCAATAAGTCTATGTATTTATTAAAATCTGTATAGACTTGCTGTCCAATTAACATCCAATTTTCATTTAAAATAGATATATCTTTACGTATCTGATCTTCTAAGAGTTTTTCGCTATCAATAATTGAATTGCAAAGCAATTGAGGAGTATCCCCAACTTTCCAAATACCATGTTCAACTGCCATACCCTTTTCCTATAGAAATTTTTTAAATTTAAGAATCTTCTTATCATAAAAAAACCACCCTTTCGGGTGGTTTTTTCAATCTCAAACCGTCTCTTACTGAGCGCGGTTTTTGATTTTGCGGATCGTTTCCAACTGAGCAGCAGTTTCTGCAAGAGCAGCCAAAGCAGCAGCAGAGTCCAAATCGCTCTTTTGATTCGCAAGCAATGCTTCAGCGTGTTTACGCGCTTCAAGAATTGCAGCTTCATCTAAGTTGTCAGCACGGATTGCAGTATCTGCAAGAACCGTAACAACGTGCGGTTGAACTTCTAGAACACCACCAGATACATAGATCAACTCTTCTGTACCGTTATCCAAAATAACGCGGATCGCGCCAGGTTGGAGCAAAGTTACCAGCGGAGCATGGCCAGGCATAATACCCAACTCACCACCAGCACCTTTTGCAATTAGCATCGTTACAGTGCCTGAGTACAAAGACTCCTGAACACTTACAACATCACATTGCATAGTCGCCATGAGAATCTCCTAAATTAGAGTAGCTAATTAAAGTTTCTCGGCTTTAGCAATAACTTCGTCAATACCACCAACCATGTAGAACGCTTGTTCTGGGATGTGATCGTATTCACCAGCTAGAAGACCTTTAAAGCCACGAATCGTTTCTTTAAGAGATACTAATTTACCAGGAGCACCAGTAAATACTTCAGCTACGTGGAACGGTTGAGAGAAGAAACGCTGGATTTTACGCGCACGGTAAACAACCAGTTTATCTTCTTCAGCAAGCTCGTCCATACCAAGAATCGCGATGATGTCTTTAAGCTCTTTATAACGTTGCAATACGTTCTGTACAGAACGTGCAATTTCATAATGCTCTTGACCAACAACTAACGGATCTAACTGGCGTGAAGTTGAGTCTAGTGGATCGATCGCTGGGTAAATACCAGAAGATGCGATGTCACGGCTCAATACAACAGTTGCGTCCAAGTGAGCAAACGTTGTAGCAGGCGATGGATCTGTCAAGTCATCGGCAGGTACGTATACCGCTTGGATTGACGTAATAGAACCAGACTTAGTCGATGTAATACGTTCTTGAAGAACACCCATCTCTTCTGCAAGTGTAGGCTGGTAACCTACAGCAGATGGCATACGACCTAGAAGTGCTGATACTTCAGTACCCGCTAGTGTATAACGATAGATGTTATCTACGAACAATAGTACGTCACGGCCTTTACCGTTTTCGTCTTTCTCGTCACGGAAATATTCAGCCATAGTCAAACCAGTCAACGCTACGCGTAAACGGTTACCTGGTGGCTCGTTCATCTGACCGTAGACCATTGCTACTTTGTCTAGAACGTTAGAATCTTTCATTTCGTGATAGAAGTCATTACCTTCACGAGTACGCTCACCAACACCAGCAAACACAGATAAACCTGAGTGAGCTTTCGCGATGTTGTTGATCAATTCCATCATGTTTACAGTTTTACCAACACCGGCACCACCGAACAGACCAACTTTACCACCTTTCGCAAACGGGCATAGCAAGTCGATGACTTTAATACCAGTTTCTAGAAGGTCAGTAGAAGCTGCTTGTTCTGCATAAGAAGGTGCAGAGCGGTGAATTGGTAAACGCGCTTCAGTCGCAACAGGACCAGCTTCGTCGATTGGGCGACCAAGAACGTCCATGATACGGCCTAGAGTCGCTGTACCTACTGGTACAGAAATCGGCGCGTTAGTGTTAGTTACGTTCAAACCACGCTTAAGGCCTTCAGTAGAACCCATTGCAATAGTACGAACTACGCCATCACCAAGCTGTTGCTGAACTTCTAAAGTAGTTTCAGTACCATCTACTTGGAGAGCGTCATAGATCTTAGGAACGCTGTTGCGTTCAAACTCGACGTCGATAACCGCGCCGATGATCTGAATGATACGACCGCTATTCATTGCTGTCTCCTCAATTCAAAATAATGTTAAACGGCAGCGGCACCACCAACGATCTCAGAAATTTCCTGAGTAATCGCGGCTTGACGCAGCTTGTTATAAATAAGTTGCAGGCTCTTAATGATCTCGCCTGCGTTGTCTGTCGCTGCTTTCATAGCGACCATACGTGCAGACTGCTCACATGCGATGTTTTCAATCACACCTTGATACACCACAGACTCGATATAGCGAACCAACAAGCCATTTAAAAGCTCTTCAGCTTCAGGCTCGTAGATGTAATCCCAACCGTATTGACGGTTCAGATTCTTGTCTTCTTCAGCAGCAGCCAAAGGAACAAGTTGTTCGATTTTTTGATTTTGAGTCATGGCATTGACAAAGCCGTTTGACACTAGATAAATACGATCTAACTCGCCTTTATCATAAGCATCCAACATCACCTGTACAGAACCAGATAACTGCTCAAGACTTGGAGTATCACCGACTTGCGTCGTCGCCCCAAGCACTTTACCGCCGTAGTTTTTAAAAAACGAAACCGCTTTTTGACCAATTAAAGCAAATTGAACTTCAATTGACTGCTCTTGTTGCTGTTGAACGTGTTTAACCACTTTCTTGAACAAGTTAATGTTCAAACCACCAGCAAGGCCACGATCTGAAGACACAATGATATAGCCAACGCGCTTAACCGGGCGTTCAACCATATAACGGTGTTTGTATTCAGGGTTCGCTTGGACCAAATGAGCAATTACACGGTGCATATTTTCGGCATACGGACGGCCTTGAGCCATGCGCTCTTGCGCACGACGCATCTTAGAAGCTGCTACCATTTGCATCGCTCGAGTAATCTTCTGCGTGCTCTTGATACTAGCTACTTTGGCGCGAATTTCTTTTAAATTTGCCATACGCTTAACCTAGTATTCGAAAGCCCTTGCGAGCTTCCGAAGGTTGATTCCGTGAACCAAACCGACACTAAATTCAACAGAGGTTGAAATTAGTAAGTTTGAGTCGCTTTAAAGCTTTCAATACCTGCTTTGATTGCAGCTTCGATGTCTTTGTTGTAATCACCAGAGGCATCGATTTGTTGCATTAACGCAGCATGTTCTGAACGGAAGTAAGAAATTAACGCAGCATCAAAGTCTACGATTTTCTTAACGTCTACGTCAGCCATGTAGCCTTCGTTAGATGCATAAATTGAAACAGCTTGGTCAGCAATTGAGTATGGAGCATATTGTTTTTGCTTCATTAACTCAGTTACACGTTGACCATGTTCAAGTTGCTTACGAGTTGCTTCGTCAAGATCAGAAGCGAACTGAGCAAATGCTGCCAATTCACGGTATTGCGCCAAAGCAGTACGGATACCACCAGACAATTTCTTGATGATCTTAGTTTGCGCTGAACCACCAACACGAGATACAGAGATACCCGCGTTCACAGCAGGACGAATACCTGCGTTGAATAATGATGTTTCAAGGAAGATCTGACCATCAGTAATCGAAATTACGTTGGTTGGTACGAATGCAGATACGTCACCCGCTTGAGTTTCAATAATCGGCAATGCAGTTAATGAACCAGTTTGGCCTTTAACTTCACCGTTAGTGAATTTCTCAACGTAGTCAGCAGATACACGAGAAGCACGTTCAAGTAGACGCGAGTGTAGATAGAACACGTCACCTGGATACGCTTCACGACCTGGTGGACGGCGTAAAAGCAATGAAATTTGACGGTAAGCAACAGCTTGCTTAGACAAGTCATCATAAATGATTAACGCATCTTCACCGCGGTCACGGAAGTATTCGCCCATTGTACAGCCAGAATACGGAGCTAGATACAGCATTGCTGCTGGATCAGCTGCAGCTGCAGCTACAACAGTTGTATACGCCATAGCGCCAGTTTCTTCTAGCTTGCGTACCACGTTAGCGATAGTCGATTGTTTTTGACCGATTGCTACGTATACACATTTAATGCCAGAGTTTTTCTGAGCGATGATCGCGTCGATCGCCATTGCTGTTTTACCAGTTTGACGGTCACCAATGATCAACTCACGTTGACCACGGCCTACAGGGATCATTGTATCTACTGATTTATAACCAGTTTGTACAGGTTGATCCACTGATTGACGCCAAATTACGCCTGGTGCTACTTTTTCAACAGCATCAGTTAATTTTGCATCAATAGGGCCTTTACCATCAATCGGGTTACCCAAAGCATCTACTACACGGCCTAAAAGTTCTGGACCAACCGGAACTTCTAATACACGACCTGTGCAACGCGCTTTTTGACCTTCTTGAAGGCTTAAGTAGTTACCTAAAACAACGACGCCCACTGAATCCTGTTCTAGGTTCAGTGCCATACCGTAAAGGCCGCCGTCGAATTCGATCATTTCACCGTACATAGCGTCAGCTAAGCCGTGAATACGCACAATACCGTCGGAAACCATAACAATGGTTCCTTCGTTCTTAGCGGTTGCGCTGGTGTCCAGATCGCCGATACGCTGTTTAATGAGCGCACTGATCTCGGATGGATTCAGTTGTTGCATTGCGCTATACCTCAATCTTTTTAAAGTTCAGTCTTCTTATTTATTAAGCAAGAAGACGAGTACGCATTTTTTCAAGCTTATTAAGCGCAGAATCATCTATCACTTGGTCGCCTGCACGAATAACTACACCAGCAATAAGCTCTGGCTTCACTTCTACAGAAACATTTACCGCAGCTTCGAATTTCTTCTCTAATGCATGCGTCAATAATTGTTCCTGAACAGAAGTTAACGGGAATGCTGATTCAATCACAACATCCACAGTATTGTTATTCTGTGATTTGAGCTGTTCATATTCTGCAGCAATTTCAGGAAGAAGCGTCAAACGGTTGTTTTCAGCAAGCAATGTCAAGAAATTAGACACGGCTGCAGTTTGGTCTTCACCTAAAACTTTAGCAAAAAGAGACACCTGCTCAGCAGGTGTAAGCTCCGGGCGATTTAGATAAGCTGAAAATGCTTCGTCTTGCACCGCAGCACTGAGCAATTCAAGTGCAGTTGACCAAGAGTCAGTTGCACCCTGCTCAGAAGCGTAAGCAAATGCTGCTTTTGCGTAAGGGCGTGCCAACGTCAAGAGTTCAGCCATAATCCGCCTCTCTTAAAGTTTAGCAGCCAGCTGAGTCAGCATGGCATTGTGAGCTTCTGCATCAACTTGCTGGCTAAGAATTTTCTCAGCACCAGTCACTGCAAGAGCAGCCACTTGTTGACGTAATTCTTCGCGAGCAGAATTGATTTCAGTATCAACAGCTTCTTTAGCCTGTTGACGAATACGCTCACCTTCAGCAGCTGCCTGAGTACGCGCTTCTTCGATCAATTGTGCACCACGACGGTTCGCTTGTTCGATCAATTGAGCCGCTTGTGCTTTTGCCGCGTCTAACTCAGCTTTCACTTGTGCTTGCGCATCTGCAAGGTCAGCCTTCGCTTTTTCAGCAGCATTTAAGCCATCAGCGATTTTACGCTGACGTTCACTAATCGCATTGATTAGTGGTGGCCATACAAACTTCATGCAGAATGCGACAAAAATCGCAAACGCAATCGCTTGGCCAAACAATGTGAGGTTGATATTCATTGCAAATTCCTCAAATAGTGAATTTCGGAATTAAGCTGATTAACCTACAAATGGATTAGCGAAGATGAAGAACAAGCCAATACCAACACCGATCATAGGCACAGCATCAAGAAGACCCGCGATTAAGAACATACGAGTTTGAAGTTGTGGAGCCAATTCTGGTTGACGAGCTACAGCTTCAAGGAAACGGCCGCCTAGAAGACCAAAACCAATCGCAGTACCTAAAGCACCGAAAGCGATCAAGATAGCAGATGCAATTGCAACTAGACCTAAAGTGAGTTCCATGATAATTCCTCAGAGGTTAGGTTTTATACCAAATTAAGTTAAAAAATTGTGTGCCCAACCATCCGTTGACAGTTAGGCAATACCATTAATGCTTTTCGCTTGCCATACTCATGTACACGATAGTCAACATCATGAAAATGAATGCTTGTAGCGTAATAATCAAAATGTGGAAAATCGCCCAAGGCACAGACAACGCCCACTGGATCCAGAACGGTAATAACGCGATAAGAATGAAGATTAACTCACCCGCATACATGTTACCGAACAGTCGTAGAGCCAATGAAACTGGTCGCGCCAAGAAAGTAGTCAATTCCAACAATAAGTTGAATGGAATTAAAAGCACTTTAGCAACTGGATTACTTGGGTTAAATGGGTTCAGTGCTAACTCACCAACGAAGCCGCCAACACCTTTCTCACGAATACTATAGAAAATAATTAAGAAGAATACAGAAATAGACATACCGAGGGTAATGTTTGGATCTGTAGTCGGAACAATTTTAAAGTAAACCTGATGAGGGTCTACACCCAGCATAGAAGCAATCGCGTGTTGAGCTACATAAGGAATAAAGTCAACAGGGATCAAATCCATCAAGTTCATGAGGAAAATCCACACGAAAATGGTTAATGCTAAGGGTGCAATTAATCGAGACTTCCCGTGGAAGGTATCACGTACACTTGAATCTACAAACTCGATAATCATTTCAATTGCAGACTGGAACTTGGTAGGAACACCAGCATTAGCCGCTTTCGCAACCAACCAGAACAACAAACAGAAAATCAGACCCAGTCCGATAGACCAACCCATTGAATCCAAGTGAATAGCAGTGAACCCCATCTGTTGAGCTTCAGCACCGCTCTCGGCCAATTTCCACGTACCGTCCGGCATTTTGCCATAGGTCATGTTGGTCAAGTGATGCTTGATATACTCGGTCGAAGTAAGGGCATGTTCTTCAGCAGCCATAAATCACACCTGGTCAATGTCAAAAAACTAATAGAACAAACGAATATCGCGTGCTGCTTGATATCTCGCCTGCTCCTGAAAAACTTTTCAATTTCTTGTTGTGCTTATACTCATTTTTGTAGACGTGACGCCCAAAACGGAGCGACCCACGACATGGCTTGAACAAGTATAAAACCACAAAACAACGCCACCGCTGACAACGGTTTAACATTGCTTAAAATTAAAATGAAACCAACAATCACAATGGCAAACTTTCCCATCAAGCCTTTATACATGTTCGAAAGAACTTGTTTAGACGCGCGGGCTCCTGCTGCTCGAAACGATTGCCACGAAAAATAACAAGTCGCGAGCCAACATACCAGTGCACCTAATGCTGCACTCAAGGCTGCGGTTGAGTCTTTCACGACCCAGCCGATCAAGGCTGAAACAGGGATCATACAGGCTTGCAGGAGGACCAAAGCTTTCGCTAATCGTCGGTCAATCAAGCGACTAGTTCGGCTCATTATTTATTCACTCACAGCAATCATGCTTGACAAGTTTAACAGGTGATTATTTTTAATCGCAGGCATTATAGAGTTACACCCCTGAACATGCAATCTTTTCCCGACCTTAGTCGTGTTTTTTTAAATCGGGTCACTGCTGTTAAACTAATCAAAATCTGTCTATTTTTTAAATCATTAGCGTGCATTTAGTACACATTTCTGGGTTTCTGTGGCCAATTGCTGCCAAGCCTGCACAAAGTCCCCTGCCCCGCTCATGCTTTCATCGACATGCTGGAACAGTACCGGATTGAGTTTGCGGTACTGGTTTTCACTGGCATGACCTTCGGCCAGCAGGCACATTTTGCGTTGTGGACGATGATCCTGTAAAAACTTGATTTGCGCCACGGTTGGTGAAACATGTGGATCATCGGTCAATGCCCCCATGAATTTTAAATTGAGTGGGCGCTCAAGATACTGGTAGGCATCGTGATAAGACCAATAAGGTTTGGCTTTGTTACTTGAACTATAACGCTGAGCCGTAGCAAACATGTTTTGTGCAAAGTCACGGGCATTTTTCCAGTAGCGTTCACGATGCTCCGGCAATTGCTGCGAACGTAGCGCCGCAATAAAGAAACCAATCCGCACTGCATTATTCGGATCGAGCCAGACATGCGTGTCTACCGTATTTTCTAAGGCCTCGCCACGCGGATTACGCATCGGCAAGGTGGTCAATATCCCCGAGTCTAACAGTGCAATGCCTTTATTACTTTCATTCAGCACTTTGGCCAAGGGTGCTTCATGCGCCTGACCCAGCCAGATCACCAGACCTGCATTCTGAATAGTTTTTCGATGCGCCGGAGTCAGACTCACATCATGTCCACTTTGGTTGGCCAGCAATAAAGTCGGCTGTTCCACACCTTGGGTAATTTTCTTGGCAATCAGATAGATCGGCTGCGTAGACACCACCAGACTTTGTGACCAACTGAGTGTACTGAACAATGCGAGCAGACTGATTGCAAGGAGACGGAACATGAGTAGAAATCACTTAAAAACGATAAAATCAGGAAGTGTTATAATATAACAAAAATACAAAAATACCTATGCCCAATCGAAACTCAGAACGCTTCATGTTAAGATTTGAAATCTATTAATTTTCAGTTTCGCACTTGAGGTGAACTATGGGTTCCTGTTCGCACGAACACCACAACGCATTGCACGGCGTGCACGACCATCCCAATGTCGCACAACGTCTTGCTGAAGCGGAAAGTCTTTGTGCAGCAAGCGGCGCACGCCTTACACCTTTACGTAAAGAAGTGCTGGAACTCATTCTGAATGCGCATGGCCCGATGGGCGCCTATGATCTGCTGGCACAAATGAAAAATGCCAGCGATCGTCCTGCAGCACCACCAACGGTGTATCGCACTCTGGATTTTTTATTAAGCAAAGGGCTGATTCATCGCCTGACCTCGATCAATGCCTATATCCCCTGCTGCCATCCCCGCGAAGGGCATCAGGCCGCTTTTTTAATCTGTACCGAATGTAAAGCCGTGAAAGAAGCGTCGGCTCAGGGCCTGCTCGATCAGCTTGATGCACTGGTCAGCTCGGACGACTTCACGGCACATCACAGCATTATCGAAATTTCAGGAATTTGTCAGCAGTGCCGCAACAAAGCTTAAGTGCCTCTCCCCTGATTCAGCTCTCCAAGATCTGGGTTAAAATCGATGAGCGCGATATCTTAAAAGCGATTGATTTCTCGTTACAAGAGAAAGAAATTGTCACGCTGATTGGTCCCAATGGTGCTGGTAAATCGACCTTGATTAAAGTCATGCTGGGCATACTGAAACCACAATCGGGTGAAATCAAAACTGCGCGCAAGCTGAAATTTTCTTATGTGCCACAAAAATTCAATCCATCCCATAGCTTGCCGCTACGAGTGAAAGATTTATTGGCACTAGAAAAATGCCCGTCCCAGATTAAAACCGAAATTATTCGCGATACCGGCATTAGTAAACTGCAAGATTCTAAAGTTCAGCAGTTGTCTGGCGGTGAGCGTCAGCGGGTGCTACTGGCCCGCGCCTTATTACGCCAGCCGGACATTTTAGTTCTCGATGAACCGATGCAGGGTCTAGACATCCAGTCCGAAGCTGAACTGTATGAATATGTGCGTAACTTGCCGGAAAAATATGGCTGTGCCGTACTGATGGTTTCACATGACCTGCAATGGGTGATGCAAGGTACGACTCGTGTGGTCTGCTTAAACAAACATATTTGTTGTAGCGGCCTGCCAGAAAGCGTGCAGCAACATCCGGAATACCAGGCAATTTTTGGCACTAACCGGGTGTTCTATCAGCATCATCATGATCATTGCGCACATGGTGATTCTGCCACCCCCTGTCAGCATGACTCACGTCCTCATATTCACCCCGAGCCGGAAGCTTAAACCATGATGGATTGGTTACAACTCCTTTTACCTGCATGGATCATGGGTACGCTATTGGTATTTCTGACTGCCCCATTGGGCTGTCTCATGCTCTGGCGACGTATGTCATTTTTTGCTGACACTATGGCACACGGTACTTTACTCGGTGTTGCCATTGCTGGGGCTTTAAGTTTACCGCTGTGGATGGGTGTAACTTTTATTGCCTTATTATTGGTAGGGATTTTGTGGGTACTGCATGATCCGCGCCTACCCAATGATGCCTTGCTGGCGCTGTGTTCAGCAACACTGCTTTGCTCAGGTCTATTGTTCATTCAGCATTTACCGAGTTTAAGACCGGAACTTCTCAGCTATCTATTTGGTGATCTACTGACGATTTCCTGGGCGGACTTACCCACCTTTGCTATCGTGATTATTCTGGCCTTAGCCGTTCTCTATAAAAGCTGGCAAGCGCAGATTCAAATCGCAATTGATCCGGACATGGCGGTCAGTGAAGGTGTAAATGCCAAATGGCAACGCCTGATCTTTATGTTGTTATTGGCATTGTTTACCGTGCTTGCGCTGAAAGCAGTCGGTTCACTCTTGATGGGGGCATTACTGGTGATCCCTGCCCTGACCGCACGATTACTTGCACACTCACCCAAACAAATGGTGATCTGGGCATTCGTGATTGCGCAAATTGGGGTGACCGTGGGCCTATGGTCGAGTGCCGGTCTCAATACTTCGACTGGTTTAACCATTGTACTGACCATGGCGGTGCTATTTGCACTGATCTTCTGTGTGCAGAAGTTTAAAAAGCTGAATTAATCTTTCTGTTAAATCATGATGATTTTCTAATGATCTATTCCGCCTCTCTCCTTTAAGGAGAGAGCAAAGACTCTTTATTGATGCACCAAACTCAATAAAAATGCAGCGCCGGCAAATAACCCGGCAAAAGTCCGGTTCATGACTTTTTGTTGTTTCGGCGATCTAAGCAGCCTTAAAACTTTAGCAGCCAATCCGGTATAACCCGCCATCACAATCAGATCAATCGTCACCATTGTCGCAGCCATAATCAAATACTGAATCCATTGTGGCTTAGACAAATCCAGAAATTGCGGCAAGACGGCCAGTAAAAATACGATGGCTTTAGGATTAGTGATATTAACCAAGAAACCATGCAGTACCAGTTTCCCTCTCGATTTTCGCGCCAATTCATGTTTAATTTCGATAGATTGTACAGGTGCTTTCCATTGCAAAATAGCCAAATACAATAAATAGCCGACACCAAACCATTTCACCACTAAAAATGCCCATGGGGTTGTCGCAAACAAAACTCCCACGCCTGCCGCAACCACTGCAATCTGTACCAATAATGCCAGTTGCAGGCCCAGCGCATTCCAGTAACCATGCCGAAAACCATAATTCAGTCCACTCGACATGGAAGCAATCGCTCCTGCGCCCGGAGACACACTAATCACCCAGCAGGCCAGCATATAGGCAAACCACATTTGATAGGACATGGATATTTAACTCAGCAAAACTTGCCCAATATTATATGAATTTTCTAATAAAATCAGGCTAAAAACCTGCTTAAATATAAGGCATTGCACTATTCACTCTGTCTAGCTTCAGGCACAATATGTACATTAAAAACAGGATCTATCCTTACAGGAGCCATGAATGACAGCCCAATCGGTAATCTTGCCACTTCCTTCAGATCATGCCCGTTTTATTGTTTTACGTCTTAAAGATTTGAGTATTGAACAATTAAAAGAACAACTCGAACATCTTTTTACTTCGCGTGATCGTCTTATTACGCAACATCCTCAAGCACAAATTAAAACGGCAGTGGCTTTTGGTCCTGAACTGTGGGCAAAACTTTATGATCAAGCTCCTGCAGGCTTTAAACAGCTTGAGCCCATTCATGGTTCATTTGAAATGCCAGTGGTTCCGGCAGATATGATCATTCATATTGCCAGTGCCCGTGCTGATATCTGTTTTGCGCTCAGTCAGGCTTTTTTTGAAGGCATTCAGGTTCAGGTTCAGGTGCTGGATGAGCGGGTTTGCTTCCGCTATTTTGATGGTCGTGACATAACTGGCTTTATTGATGGAACTGAAAATCCGCAATTCCCGGATGATCGTGCTGAAGTCGCATTATTAGGTGAAGATTCAGGTATTTTCCAAGATGGTTCATTTATTTTTGCCCAACGTTACGCGCATAACCTGGAAAAATGGAAAAAGCTAAAAGTTGATACTCAGGAACAGGTTATGGGTCGTACCAAGCTTGAATCGATTGAATTGGATGATGAAGTCAAACCTGAAAATGCGCACGTGTCACGTACTGTAGTGGAAGATGAAGAAGGCGAAGAAATGGAAATCCTACGTCATTCTCTGCCTTATGGTGATGGACGTGGTGACCAGGGTCTATTCTTTATTGCCTACACCAAAGACCTTACGATTATCGATGCTATGTTAGAACGTATGTTTGGTACCTCTGGCGATGGAATTCATGACCGCCTGCTGCATTTCGTAACCCCACTGGATGGTGCATATTACTTTGTACCGAGTGAGGAGTTGCTGGAAGAGGTTTTGGAAGGGTAAAAGAAAAAAGCAGCTAAAAATAGCTGCTTTTCTATTTTTAAATTATTTATAATTTTTTATAAATCTAACTCTTTGATAATTTTCTTGAGCATAACAATCTATTAAATAAATCGGTGCTTCACGCCCTTCCTCTGCAGCTGCATATTCAGAGTTACATTTATTTTTTCTATTCTTTAACCACAATCTTTGACTCGCTAGTAATTTTTCTTTTTTGATTCCTTTTAATATTTTCATTCTTTTTCTATATTCTATATTTAATTTTTTATCTGACTCTAAATAACTTCTTGAAACACAATACATTAAATCCTCTTGCATAGGACTTCCTTCTTTACACTGTATTTTCAAAGCATCCTGATATAAAAAGTCTTCAGGAGACACTGCATAAGAGTTTAAAGAAATAAATAAAATATTCAGAATAAAAAGTTTACTTATAGCATTCACATTTTAATCCTTTTTCAAAAATTTTTGCTTCATCTTCCCGTCTAGCCTGTAATCCTCTATTAGCTTTTGTAGTCCATAGTCGTTTCATACTTCTTAAGAATAAAGGAACCTTTTTTCCATTCTTTTTAAGATCATCTTGAATTTCTTTCATTTCTTTACGACGATCTCCTTTCAAACCTATATATCTGTTATATACAAGCGATAAAATAGCTCCTTGGCAATGAGGATGATATTTTAAAATATCTGGATAAACTTTTAATGTATCCTCCGCATACCTTTTTTTTACTATCATCACCATCTGATAAGCTTTATCTTTATTTATAATAATATCAGAAAGGCTGTTTACTAAGTTGTCATTAAAAAGTAAACATGTATTCTTTTCCGAATTGGTTTGATACTTTCTCCACCCATTGCTCTATTTTGTCAGCTGTCATGACTTGAAAATCTCGCCAATAATATTTCATCTGCTTCCATACCATCTCGATTCGATTTAACTCAGGGCTATAAGCTGGAATAAAATACAGATTCGTCGAAAAGTTAGTTTTAAGTAGCTCTCTGTAATCAGCCATCTTTTTACTTCTATGAATCGAGGCATTATCAACAATAAGAACCAATGGAAGGTTATACATCTGTTTTACTTGTTGAGCTATTCCAGTTAAATAGGCATAAAACCAAGTGCTTTTCACTGACTCTTGTAAACAGCTTGTCACCAGTTTCCCCGTTGAAAGCAAACACCCCATGACATTAACTCGTTTTAATCTTATTGCATCAACCGCATGAACATCACC
>NZ_JBLVOM010000038.1:0-10273 GCF_053543775.1 Acinetobacter endophylla
GTTTCTCCTCAGTTTAATGCCAATGCTATTCAGGATTATGCATTACGCTGGGAAATTGAAACCTTATTCAGTTGTCTCAAAGGACGAGGATTCAATCTTGAAAATACGCGCTTGACAGACCCTAGACGAGTGAAAAAATTGATTGCGGTCTTAGCTATAAGCTTCTGTTGGTGCTACTTAACGGGTGAATGGCAACATGATCAAAAAAAAGCGATAAAAATAAAGAAGCATGGACGACTCTCAATGAGTTTATTTCGCTATGGTTTAGACTATGTTCAAATGGCGATTCAGCGTTTAATTGGTTTTGGGAAAAAAGAAGAGTTTAAGGAAATTCTGGCAATTTTAAGAAGGCAGATGCCTGATAGGATAAGAGTTCTGTGAAATTTGTCGTGTACAGAGAAAATGAACACAACTCTACCTATTCTTATTCATAGCGTTATTGGTGGTATTGGTGAACATCCAGATGCTAAAAAACGAAGCTTAGGATACGGCGCTATCATGCTGTATATACCGATTGAACATATGGTCGGTTCAGGTGTACTTAAGCTGATGATTGATGTGAATACACTGTCGATCTATGCGTCTGAAAATCCTAATTACCTAAAACAACCACATACCATCAATGAAGCTTCTCACTTGTGGAATGCATTGCGCTTTGACAGTGCTTCTAAAGCCAGTCGGAAGGTCATTCATGATAATGGGTATGTTGAGTGTTTGTTTTCCATTCCTATGAAGGTTCTTGAGCCATTTATGGGTGCTGAATTGATTCAAAACGAATTAGGACTTCCATACATGGCCATCGATCAAAGTGACAAGTCGAAATGCATGCCGATTTGGTATGATGTCAGTAAATCGACCAATCAATTTATTGATGGCAACTACAACGATTATCCTGGTGTGCAGCCAACTTAAATTTTTAAGAAAAGTTTTTAGCTTTGATGATTTGTTAATTATTTATATCGACCACATTGGCGATGATGAAGAGAACAGACTCAATATGGCCCGTTTAATGGGCCACATTTATTTTTATAGATTAGGGATGCTAACTGCGTGAAAACAAAAATCATTTTAAACATCATTTTGTGGACCTTAACCGTCCTAACTTGTTATGCGTGGATTGCCTTTACGTTTATTGAACCAGTTGGCTACACCATGACTTTTCTTGTTATTTTAATATTGATGACAGTAGTGCTCAGCTGGTGCTTGGCAACACCTTATATTAAGACCAAAGACCGAACCAAGCGACTAGACGAAAACTTTAAGCTACTTATGCTCTCTGTTGCTGTTGTTCCACTCCTAATGTTTCTACTGTCATATGGTTTTATATGGTGTTTCAAAACGCTAGAAAAGAAACAGTTCAACCATGACCATATTGCTGCGATGGTACCGGGTAGTAACTTCAATCAACTACAAAAGTTTGCCAAGGAAAACTACAACGCGCCACTTGTGTTAGGTGACTTTAACGAAAGTTGGGCTTTAACTTCCTTAGATATACCGCAAGCTTCTCCAGCTTCATTAAGATCTAGTACAGGATATTGCCTGGTGAATATGTCTAAAACCAGCATGAACACCATGTATAAAGAAGCAAAAACCGATGTAAGCTACAACGATTGGGAAATGCTGATATTAGCGCACGAGTTATCTCACTGTTTAGATCGTGCGACCGATGTGCCTGGTGAACTTGGCCAGCCACTTAAAGCATTAAATTCAATTGCGCCGTCTGATCGGTCCAAAGTAAAGATGGATGATGTATCTACCTTTGTAACGGCTGAAAGTAGCGGTAAAACGCAACTATGGCGAGAATCTTATGCGGATCTGTTTGCGGTAGGTTTTATGTCACTTGATCCAAAATACGATACTGCAGCGTTAAGAGAAAGCCTGATTAAATTACGTGAAAAACGTAAGGCACAAGATCCAACCCATAATTCGGTGTGTTGGTTGCAGTATTCTAAGAGTCAGCCTTTCCCACAAAAAGGTTCGGATGTTTTTTCTTGGGCAAATAACATCAGAATTAAAGCGCCGTGCGAGTTGAAATAACTTGTCTTCAGACTAATTAAAAGCCCGAATTTCGGGCTACTTTTATACCAGCTAATTAACAATAAAAGCCAGGGCTTATAGTTGGTGCAGACATATCATCATAGATGCAATCTATACTGACTGCAGGTTTATCAATGTGGCTAAATAAGCTTGGATTGACCAATTGATTTGTTAGCTTAGATTTTTCTATACTAAAGCCAACCAGTTCAACTTCACAATCACACACGTAATGGAATTTTGCCTTACCGTGCAACACAAATACATTAGGTGACTTCTCATACATCTTGAAGTACTCGGCTTGAGTTTGTGACAATGGAACCTCCAGCACCACAAAGCCATTTGGTACGACAAAAACTGCAGATCCATCATTTACTGAGTAAACGATGGCTTGAACATCAGAAGCACGTTCAAAACCCACACTTTTTTTTATCATTTAGATTACCTTTTTATATTGTAGCGAATGAACGTTGTAAAACAGATTGTAGATCTGCTTCATTTGTAATATTCGCCTCGAGCGCAGCGTTTCGTACATCAGCTAGGTTTAACCAATGGCGGTGCTCAGCTTTAGTTTTTTCAATTTTGTGTGGTGTTCTTGGGTATTCCCAACTCCAGTAATGCTTTTTATAAATCTCCTTATCTTTCACAAGATACGCCTGTATAGATTGACTATCCTCATTAGTTGCATAGCCAACGCCAAAGTAAATATCTAAACCTTGCTTTAGTGCAGTTTGATAATCGGCTTCAAATTGAATAACAAGGGATTCAATCCTAGCTTCATGAGAAAAGATACTAGATAGTTTTAACATCACACGGCTCCAAGTTTAAGGCAATATGCCTCGAGATAAAACCATTATAACGGTCAAAATCCACTAAATTAGTTTATTTAAAAAAATTTCATTAAAGTTAAACCCTTGAAGATTAAAACATACGGCGAAAAACTTAGGTTTTTTATTCAATATTAATCAGACTTACTCAAATTTAGTCTAGATGAACTGGTATTTTTAAAATTAAGGCTGCTTCGCGTTCCCATTTGTGAACAGATTCTCATTTTTGAGAATGAATTATATTTCATTTTTTGACTGACACTGGAACAATTAGCCATAGACGAGTAGGGGGTGGGTAAAGCCATATACCACATTTAAGAAATAACGCCGTAGTGGTGTTAATTCATTGTTAATTGAATATGGTTTGAATTAAGGCTTGATGGAAATGCATTAGTAGAATTATGGGTGCTGAATTATCAAAATTAAGTTTTGGATTATTTTAATCAATTAAAAAAACATCGTTTGCGTTTATAAAGCCAGCAGTTGATCAATTAGCTGATCAACGCAAGGGTATTAACCTTTTTTATGGTTTAAATACTTTTGAGTACGTTCTAATAATTTCGGGATGGTTTTTTCTGCTTCTTCTTGGGTGAGATGCAAACCATAAAATTTATTAGTTGTTCCGTAGCTTTCATTAAGTACTGAATAGGGAATATATAAGGTGTACATGTCTTGTTCTACTGAGTACAACGTGATGAAGTCAGTCGTATATGAAAACTTGCCATTTTCGCTCTCTAGCTTGATTTGTTGGTGTTTAACGAGCTTGAGTGGTGAAATGCAGTCACCGCCATAGATCGCAACTGTGCCACGCTCTTTGTACAGCTTAATGAGTTTTTTGGTGCATTTTAACGGCTTGCCGTGTTTGTCCAATTTTGGTTGGTTGCGAACAAAGATGTTATAGCGAAGATTCGAGTCACCAAGCATCCCGCTTGTTGTTTCACTGATGGTCAATTGGCGTTTAGACTTCTTATAAAACTCTAATAAGCGTTGCTGTAAATTGAACCGTGAAACACCGCATTCGATGTCAAAATCTAGACTTTTAAAAGCGTTTTTATTACTGTTGTTTCCAAAGTAACAAACTGCATCGTTAAACATTTGCGTTAAGTTTGCAAAAATTAAGAGAAAGTCGTTTTGTGGGTACGGACGTTTTTGATACATGCACCCAAACTCACTGTCTGACAACTTATAAAAATAGGTGCGAACGCCAGTATAACTGCAAAGTGAATCATAAATGCGTGTGCCTTTAATTTGAATCTGAGTAACATAGCTAGATGAAAATTCAGGGGTAGCCCAAAGCATAGGGCTGAACAGGATGTCCTTCACTAATCCATTGTCGTATGCACGGTCGCCAACGCGACTTTTTTGGTTAATGCGGTCGTTTTGGGTGTAAACATGGATGTTCTTCAGCTCCAACGTTTCACGTTTGAACACGGTCTTTTCAGCGGTAGCAGTAGCGGTCGTCATGGTGAAGTTCCTTATCGGCTTAAATACGTGTGTGCAAAAATTGCTTGCATGGTTTTAAAAATTTGGTCTGTTTCAAAGTAGTCAGAAATTTGCTCTTGGAATGGGCTTTGATGGTTGCGAACCAACGTGCGAATCGCAGAACTATTTAAGGTGTCTGAGTTGGTAAAACCATTTTTTAGTACTTTGATCTCAAAATATGGGCTAGTGGATGCAATCACACTGACAATAATGTTGCCGTCTTGGTCTGTCTTAACTGACAAATCAGCAATTGGGCTTAGCTCATGGCGTAAAAAATACATATTGTCGGGGTTATAGATTGCTTTAAATCTGATTCCGTCTTGGCATATAGCGCAAAACAGTTCATTCACCGACTCAGCAGTAAAGATCGCCCCAAACGTCACAACAACAGGCCCGACATTTTTTTGCTGTTTTTCATCATGTTTGATGGTTAGCTCGCAATGCGCTGTAATTAGGTTTTGCATGGTTTATATCCTCAAATGTGATTCAGTGGCATACGCACGTTATCCGTGCGTATGGGTGAATTGAATTAAGAAAGTTCGCGTGACCAACAATCTTCTATACGGTCGTATGCGTAGCCGTTTTGAGCCATTAACGTGCAAATGTCTTCAAGGTTTTTGCCAAAGATATTTACTGAGGTAACTTGGTCGAGTACTGATGTATGACCAAAGTTTTCTTTTAATGTTGCAACGTAGATTTCAACGTCCATGAAGAAGAAATTTGTTTTATCAGCCAATGTCGGCATGTGCTGTTGAAATTGAAGTTGAGCATAGTCACTATCCGCTTGAAGATCCGCAAGGGTTAAATCACAGTTGTTGTCGATGTAATCTGAGATTTCATCAAACAATGTTTCCATGTGAGCACCGCTAAAAGTTTTAGGGAAACCGATGTATAAAGTGCCTTGTAACTGTACTGATTGAGCGTTTAAATTTGACATGCTGTTCACTCCAAGTTTTAAGCTTTCTGCTTTTGATAGTTTCATTTTATGGGAAAACACAACCTGGCAAACCTTTCTCGAAAAATAAGATTTTCAATCTTTTTTAATCAATTAAAAAACATCGCTTGCGTACTAATATGATTTTTCTATTAGCCGTATCGCCGTAATGCATTAAGAATAATTTAACGAGCAATTAGTTAATTAATTAAGTTTAATTAAATTGTTAAGTTTTAAAACATATGAAGATGAACCAGCTCAAGACCGTCTTGTGCTTGAAAACATCACCATTGCTGAAGCGATGAAGTTAGCTGAAAACAACGGATTCTTTAAAGCAAAGTACCAGGTGCTTAAAGTGATTCAATATTTTGATGTTGAATTGGTACTCACGGCGTCTGATGTTGAGTACTGTGCTGAATTACACCAGTTTAGCGGTGGCTATAACGTGACGGTGCTTGCTGATACACCTGAACAAGATCTTATTGCAATTCTCAATTCATTGGGGATATTGAATTAGAGCCATCTCGTGATAAGAGAATGCAGCTCCGAAAAATGGAGTCTAAATTTAAATCTGCCTTTAAGGGATATGATTTATCCCAAGTATCCATAGTGATATGGTCAGTGTATGTTCACCAGTGGCACGATCGCAAAATTAGTACCGTATATATCTAAAAAAAAACCACAATAACAATTGAGGGTTTTTTAATGAGCTTTATAAAATGGGTTCATCATACGCACGGCGTTTGTGTTTTACATTTGGATCTATGCCAATTTGATTCGGATATAACAGGTTTAATACCTGGTTAATGCGATCAACTACGCATTGATTAAACAAGATATGACAGTTACCGTTTTCGTAGATCTTAATGCGTAATAAATTATCATCAATGCTATGCCAGATACCACGATCTAACCTGAGTTTATCTAATCTAGTGTGGTCTAAAGGCTTGCCAAATAACTGCCTTGCTATAAAGCGTACTTCTTCCACTAAATTATCTCGTCTGCAATAAGAATGGTAGCTATTGTGATGAATGATCACGCACGGGTTAATACCAGCACCAAGATTGGTTTTGTATTTGCTTGATAATTGGCAAAACAATGAATCAACTTTACGAGCATATGCCATGTGGCGCGTAGACCAGATAGATTCTAAAAATACATTCACGTTATCCATCGTGAAATCTTCAATTTCATGACGAGCAATTTTATCTGACAACGCATCATATTCTTTTTCAGATATAAAGTTTCTAAGATTGATGATCTCAGTTAACTTCCTCCAGAAGCATGACGATATTTGTTTTAAAGCAGATTCTTCAGTATTGAATGATGATGAATATGATTTTCGGGTGATTGCACTCACAATCTGGTAAGCATCAAGTTCAATATCTTTGATGCTTTCATAAATAACCTTTATTGACGATTTTGCTTTTTCGCATTGCAAAATTAGCTTTTCGACTTCAATAAAGTCTAATTCAGATGCTTGCACTTCTCTTTTTATATTTACCAACATATTCATAATTGCCCACCTAATTAGCTTAATTGTCTATATAGATATTTTAATAAAAACCATGGTCATTAATTTTTTTTTAAAATTTATAAGCTAACTTTTTCACTATAATTAAATTAAATAAGCACAACGCTTAAAACTTGGTGTAGTGGAATATGGCTCAACCTTTAAAATTCCTTTTAATACCACTGGCTATGTTAGCCAGTGTTGTTGTTTTGGCTATTGCATTAAGCTTGGTTAAAAAACCTAATGGGTTGAAGAATCCAAAACCTTTTTAATCAATTAAAAAACACCGTTTACGGCCATAAATCTATGGCCATAAAAAAGAGAGGGCAAACCTCTCTTTTTTATGGATCTGATTAGAACAAATCTCTTTTAAGGTAATTGGTTACTTTTTGCTTCACCTTGCTGGCCATAAAGTGTGTGCTGTGAAGTCCGTTGTATTCGGTCACGCATTCAAAGCTTTCAAGCAATAGGCTTTCAGGTGAGATCCCATTCCATGCGTTGAACTTCTCCAGACCGTCTTCTGAGAGCAAATCATATTCAATCATTTCCTCAATTGCCTTGCGTTGTAGATTGATTGCTACATCCAGCACTTCACCCTCAATAAGTGCTCTAGCTTCACTTGGATTGAACATTCCAATACGGTGAGCTTCGGCAACAGGCTCAACCTGTAACGGTGCACTCACTTCAATTTCGTATACTTCGCCATCTTTGGGATGAAACAATACAACCTCAACAAAAATCACTTCAATAAAGTTGGGAACAGTCTTTTTTGCTTGCCCAATGATATTGATCACACATGATGGAACGCCACTATATGTAGCACTCTCGGTTTTCAAAAGGTGGCGAACTGTATCGGTACCAGGATTCAAATTGTGTAGTTGCATTGTCGTATCTCCAAGTTTTAAGCCATGAGCTTGATTAGTTTTGTTTAAAGTGTTCTGTGAACTCTGACCATGTTTCAGGGCGATCAAGAAGATCTGCCAGCTTCCCTAGTGTGCAATTGGTTAAGTAAACTTCCTTACCTAATGCAGACTTTAACAATGGTTTTAAGCTGTTTGAAAAACGTCTTAGGCATAACACATGCTCTTTACCAGCATTATTGAGTATTGCCTCTTGTATGAGCTGTATTGCCGTATATACGGCTTTATCTGTGCCTACGCCTGAGTAGATCAACTCAGATCCAACCTCTAAACCATCTGTGACGATAAACGGTTCATTACATGACTTTGGCACTGGCATGTTATGGTCACGAGCAAATTGAATTGCCTTATTTAGATAGTTTTGAGCTTGTTCAACGGTCAATAGACAGTTGTAGACTTCACCAGTAGCGGTGAGTTTTGGTGCCGAAAATAATGGTTTAGTTGCTACTGTTGCTTCGTATTTTTGCTCTGGTGCTTCGTAGTAGTACCACAAGTCAAAATCAGTGCTGAAATCATTGTAGACTTCTAAATCAATCGCTTTTAAAAAGTCTTGGATAGGCTGAAAAAAAGATACTGGTTCATCCATCCATACATCCTGAAAGGCATTGACCATTTCAGATAATTCAGCAAATTGCTGTCTACTTACCATATCGGGTATTTGACCAGATTTAAGCTGATTCAACTGTAAAAATAAAACTTCTCCGTCAGTAATACGCCCTGACTCAATGGCAAGTACAAGCTTATTCATGCGTCCAGATCCTTAGTTCAATTCACGTTCAATAATGATGTGTCTAACGGTTTCGATCGCCGTGTCATATTGCGATGTAATCATTTCAGCCAAGCTATTCACTGATTCATATTCAAGGTGACTTAATGGTGTGAAATCCTCACCAAACTCTTTTAAAAACAGCGATTCAAAGTCTTCTGCTTCGGTATCCGCAATCGCAATAAAATCAAAAACGGTGCTTAACTGAAGGTTGCAGTTAGCATCAAAACTAAGGTGGTTATTCACCGCATCAGCTTTGACAAGTCCTATTGCCCAATCACTTAAAGGATTCGATGCAAAGTGTTTTGCTGATTTAGCGTCAACTGGTAATGAGTGCATAGGGGATCGCCTATCTGTTGGAATAGATACATAGTATCAATCCTTAAAAGGTTTTAACTTTTCTCTAAAAATTAAAACGTGAGTTTTATTTTAATCAATTAAAATCAGCGTATGCGTTTTTAAGCAAGCTTAAAGTGGTTTTATAAGTCTTTTTAAATATTTTAAGAAAAGAATAATTGTTTTTAGAAAAAAAGTTTTAAGGGTTTTATTTTCTATAATTAAAAGCGAAAGGTGAATTTATTTAAGGAAAACCAAAATGATTTTAGGTGATATTTTAGCTCTTGCGATGGTTGGTACTTGGTTGCTTGCTCTTGATGAATACAAAGCAAAGCTTCTTGCATGGGGTCGCACGACATTTACGTTGTTAGCGATTACTGGTGTTGCAACCATCATTATTTCTTATGTATTTTATTCTACGGCGCAAATCGCATCTAAAGACTATGGCCAAGTAGTCGGCTGGTATGAAACCGTGCGTATTGCTGAGATCAGTGAACCATCGGAAACAAAGGAACAAGAGATTCGTAAGTTTTATACGATCATGGCTCAAAACCCTAAAGAGCTATCTCGCCGTGAGTTCTACAAGCTCCAAACACAATATAAGAATGTGATTTATACAAAGTAATCATTTACCAGGCCTGGTTACAGGCCTTTCGTCTATTCAATCGTAGGATGTATTCAAATGTTGATTCTAGAAGAGCTTTGTGGTGAGCTAATAGTTGTGTCCAACATTCTATTGTCTATTTATTTTAATTTACTTATTGTTGTTCGATAATTTTGGTTAAACCGACTATGATGAAGTCTGAAATAGAACAAATATTAAAAGAGTGAACCGTACCGGGTTTGTCGGAGACCAAGCTTTCTGAGAGAATGTCCCGATGAAAAAAGTAAAATATACCCCTGAAATCAGAGAAAGAGCGGTTCAATTATTGATTGAATCCGAGAAAGATTATCCATCGAATTGGGCTGCAATCACAGCAATTGCTCCTAAAATTGGCTGTACTCCTGAAACACTACGTGTTTGGTATCAAAAATACTTAGATCAACAAAATCCAGTTAAAGCACAGCAGCTTTCAGACCAAGAACGTATCAAACAACTGGAACGCGAAAATAAAGAACTGCAACGTGCTAACGAAATTCTACGTAAAGCAGCGGCTTTTTTCGCCCAGGCGGAGCTCGACCGCCCACACAAATAATGGTGGATTTTATCCATAACAATAAGGCGTTATATGGTGTTGAGGCGATTTGTAGAATTTTACCGATCGCTGCTTCAACCTATTACCGGACTTTAGATCTCGCGGACAATCCAGAACATCGAGCGAAACGGGATCTGCATGACCTTCATCATGCTGAACAAATTAAACGAATTTGGAAGGAAAGTTCAGGTCGGTATGGTGTGCGTAAGGTCTGGCAACAACTGAAACGTGAAGGCTATGTGATTGCACGTTGTACAGTTGCTCG
>NZ_JBLVOM010000039.1:0-10153 GCF_053543775.1 Acinetobacter endophylla
TAGGGTGTGTCCTCATTTGGCTTTGCACCAAATAAATATGCAGGCTATACGGATCATAGATTTATAATTGCGTGCCAGTTTATCAAATCGAGTTGCAATAGCACGGAAATGTTTTAATCTCGAAAATGCATTTTCAACTAAATGTCTTAATTTATATAGATATTTATCAAACTCCTTATTCGATCTCTTACTGTTTGATCTCAATGGAATAATGGGAATCATATTCTTGTTCTTGGCATATATTCTAATGTGCTCAGCATCATACCCCTTATCAGCAATGAGATAAGTTGCCTCGTCTACCGTATCAATCAGTTGTTTTGCAACTTGACTGTCGTGGACGTCACCCTCAGTGATTTTAAAATCAATCGGTAATCCATTCGCGTCGGTTGCAAGATGTATTTTTGTTGTTCGTCCACCGCGTGATTGTCCAATTGCTCTTTCGAAACCATGCCGAGCTCCACTTGCATGTTGATGCACGCGTATGTAGCTTGCGTCAATGAATACCCATTCCTGATCCAAGATGCCTCGTAATCTAAAAAAAATTTATCCCACAATCCCTTGCTTGCCCAACGATTAAAACGATTGTAAGCAGTTTGCCAAGGACAAAATTCTTGGGGAATATCACGCCATGTGGCGCCTGTACGAAGTTTCCATAAGATCGCTTCCATGATATTTCTACTATTCTTTGAACAGTAACAACCGTGTAATCGCATAGTATCTTGAATTTGCTGCCAGATATCATCGGTAAGAAGAGTACGTGCCATTGAAAATATAGAAATAAAAATAACTCAAAGGAGGATTTTAAGTATTTAAAACCAATTCTTCAAATGAGGACACGCCCTAGTCATATATGTTTTTCTCCTTCAGCCTAAAAGGTATATTTGACGATGAAACTAGTAGCATTTTGATTAGTTTTAAAATATGGAGTGTCTTCGATTAAGAATTTGTTTTTCCAATAGTCGTATTCAATACCTGCTGCTAATTTTTTTGGGCTTAAGCCTAGATGAGGGCTAAGGTCATATTTGATTTGTGGGTTAAAGTGAAAGTCGGAAGAGTTATTACCTTTGGAATTGACTACCCAATCAATGTATCCATCAAAAATGATTGATGATTTAAGAAATGGGACAGTATATGACCAGGAAGGAGTGATTTGCCATTGTCCACTTGGGGTGTTTCCATCGTCTGGAATGCGATAGTAAAAATTAAGGGTGAAATAATCAAAGCCTTTGATATCTAGGTCAAAACCTGGACCAACTAAATAAGTCCACATATCGTCATAGCCAGGCTGATCTTGAATACTTAAGTCAAAACTCGTAGCTATTAGGACATCTTTCACTGGCCCAAAGCTCAAATTCGTATTGGTTAGTTTTCCTATTGAAAAGCGTGGGGCTATTTCTGTATAGACAGCATTATGTCCTTGGGAAGCAGTCTTTTCACCGTCAAACCAATAAGTGTCGACGAATAGAAAGAGATCTCCCCATCTCCAACTGCTCGCATGTTCAAAAGTAATCGTTTCATGTGTATCCGGCTCTACTTCGAAACCTTTACCATAAAGTGCAGAAATACTATTGGATTGCCAATATAACCAAGGTTTTTCTGCAAAAGAGTAAGTGCTGACTGCACAGGTACTTAATAGTAATGAAGTGATAATTTTTTTCATTTGAATGTCCCCGATATTTAAACGTCAGCACGATGTTTGTAAGTAGCATCAAAGCGTGACTGTAGATATTCCATGCTAGTAATTGGTGAATATTTAGGTGGATTGGATTCGCTGTAACAGTTAGGCAGGCAACGGATTACAGTTTTTGGGCTCGGCTGGATGAAGAATGGGAAAGAAAAACGTTGTTTGCCTTTAGGACTTGAAACACGATGTGGTGTAGATTTGTAGATGTCATTGGACCAACGGGCCATCATGTCGCCGATATTGATAACATAAGTATCAGGAATAGGCGGAGCATCGATCCAATTCCCATTCACATCCTGAACCTGCAATCCCCCTACATCGTCTTGAGCAAGAATAGTCACGCAGCCATAATCAGTGTGTGCTCCAGCATTGAAACTCTCTGATTGCGTATTGTCTAATGCAGGTGGGTAATGAATGAGGCGGAGTGCACACAGACTTTCTTGTAGGCAGTAATCAAAATAATTTTGTGGAAGACCAATGGCATGAGACATGGCATTTAGAAGAACTTTTCCTAAGTCCAACATCTCTTCAAAGTAGCCATCCATTACAGTTTTCCAGTCCTCGATATTCGGATATATATTAGGACCACGTAATGGTTCTTTATTGATTACATCAGGATGATCTGCTTCTAGGTGAACACCCATGTCATATACTTCTTTAAAGTCATTGGGCAGGTCAGGATTAAGTTGTTCAACACCCAATGCACCATATCCTCTGTGAGAGGCTTTGTGTTTTTGGATGTCTATTTCTAGTTTTTCAAGCAGTGGTTTACTAAAAAACTCTTTAGCTAAACTTTGAACTTCTGCAAGGTGATTCGGTTTATAACCACTGATATAGAAGAACCCCCATTCACGACATGCTTGGTCAATTTGGTTGCATATATCTGCATAATCAGGATGGTTAACGTCATAAAGAGGTGCAATGTCGATAACTGGTAATTTTTTCATGGGAAACTCCTTATTATTAGATATATGTTTTTTTGAACATGTCACGATAATGCTGTTCAACACTGATTGGTGGATATAGCGGTTCTGAGTTTTCCTCCAAACACTCTCGAATGCATTCAATCTGATACTGGTGATTACCGCTGTAGAAGAATGGAACAGAATATCGTTCCCCACCTGAGATGTTGATGACGCGATGGAGGGTGGATCTATATGTATTGTTCGTCCACATAGAGATTAGGTCACCTAGGTTAACGACATAACTATCTTCAATTGGCTCTGCCCAAATCCATTGGTTTTGAGTTTGATCCCACACTTGTAAACCGCGGTTATGATCCTGAAGTAATAGGGTTAACCCTCCAAAATCAGTATGTGCCCCGCATCCTTTTTCATTTGGTTGAGCATTAGAGGGTTGTGGAGGATAGTGCAATAAACGCAAGGTGACTAAATCTGCATCCTTGCAGAACTCTGAGAAATAATCTTCTTCCAGACCTAGTGACGAACCGATAGCATGCATGAGCCTTTCTGAGACTTTGATCATTTCTAGTTGGTATTCCTCCATAACCTCTTTGAATCCATCAATATCTGGCCATTGGTTTGGGCCTTGGTTAAAAGCTTTATGGATGACAACAGGATCTGAAGCTGAGCGTTCCTTCCCGATATAAAAGCCTTCCTTGATATCAGGTGGAGAATCAGGTTCAAGGGTTTGTGCTCTTAATTGTTCATAACCTCGGTTTGCTTCAGAAAGCTCGATGGTCCATTGCATTTTCTGTTCTAGGGGAAGACTGAAAAATAATTTGGAATATTCAAAAACCTTATCTTGTAATGCTTTAGAAACTCCATGTCCCGTAATGTAAAAAAAACCTTTATCTAAGCATGCTTTCCGAATATTTGAAGCAATGTTTTGGTGCGTTTGTATGTCATTATCCAAAAGTCCAGAAATATCGATGATGGGTATAGAGGTAATGTTTTGATTGTTTTCCAGCGCAGTCATGTAGCAATCTCTCAAAAATAATGTTTTCTTTTTTTTATAAAATAATCATGAGACCGCATAGCAATGAATATCGATCAAGCTGATGCCAAAAAGAGAGCTATTCTTAATTAATTAAATAAAAACAATTGCTTAAACTTTTTTAAATGAGTGATGATGCTGAAAAAGCAACGGGATGCACTGAAAATAATGCTTTAGGTCCAAAAAATGGCTGCTACTTAATGGCAAGTTTTTTGCTTCTATTTCAATAGCTCATTCAAATTTATAAATGGATTGGGGCTTTAAAATTGGAATAGGATGTGATGTTAAAATGAGTACACGTGGTCTTCGCTTTCACTCAGCAGCAATTCATTATTTTGATGCTGTACGCCGGTGCGGTTCAATCAGGGAAGCAGCCAGACAATTAAATGTCGTATCTTCTGCTGTAAACAGGCAAATTTTAAAACTCGAAGATGAAATTGGAGCACCATTATTCAATCGGGTGCCTTCGGGTATGGTGCTTACTCATGCAGGTGAGTTGTTTTCAAGACATATCAGTTTAGTACTGAGAGATACTAAGCGATTGCAGAATGAATTGGATGCACTGAAAGGGCTTTATAAAGGTCATGTTGAAATTGCGAGTGTTGAAACACTAGCGATTAATTTCCTGCCAGAGATTATTGAAAAATTCCAGGTCAAATATCCTAATATAACTGTAGGGGTTACAATTTTAGGCTCAAAAGATATCCCTAATGAAATCATTGAAAATCGGGTGGATCTAGGCTTGGCTTTTGCCTTGCCAAAGCATAATGATTTGCACCAAATAGCAATATCCCATTTTAAATTAGGTGCAATTGTATCGACTGACCATCCGCTGGCTTCTCAAAAGACGGTGTCATTCCATCAGTGCCTCGACTATGATGTGATTATGCCAAAACCTAATTTGTCTATTTATCAACAGTTGGCGCCATTATTTGCGGGTGCACAACATGCTATTCCAAATTTTAAAATGCAAACGAGTTCTTTGGAATTAATGAAACAGTTAATACTCAGGAATAAGGGAATTGGTTTTCAGACATTCTTTGGGTTGGAAAATGAAATAATTAATAATCGCCTTCGCTATATTCCGCTTAATGATAACAATGGTATCTACTGTGATTTAGGTCTGTATTCACGTAAAGGTCATTATCTTTCTACAGCAACAGACGCTCTCTCCAGGCTTATTACAGATGAAATCCTACAAAGAGGCGAAGCTGGACAATAAACATAACCTGAAAAGTACAACTAAAAAGCTAAGCCCTTATCGAAATCCCTCAATAAAGGCTTAGCTTTGTTTATTTTGGATAAGCAGCATCCACGCCTTTAACGAAATAATTCATACTCATCAATTGCGTATTTGAGAGATGTTTACCTTTTCCCAAAAGTAATGTTCCATCTTGTTTGTAAAGTGGTCCACTAAACACAATATATTGACCGTTACGAATTTTATCTCGGACTGCCAAAACCTTCATTTTTTCATTGTTAGAGACCATTGGACCAAAACCTGCTATATCGATGGCACCTTCCTTGACACCATACCATGTCGATCCCGACTTCCATATTTTGTTATGCACTTGCTGCAAAACAGGAGTATAGATTTTTTCCCAATATAACACTGATGCAGCTAGGTGACCTTTAGGAGCAAACTTACTCATATCTGAGTTCCAGCCAAAGCCAAATTTCCCTTTTTCCTGAGCAGCTTTAACTACAGCGGGTGAGTTGGTGACTTGTGATAATATATCAGCATTTTGCGATATTAATGCAAGTGCAGCCTCATGCTCTTTTCCTGAATCAAACCAAGTGTTAATCCAGACTATCTTGGTCTTAATTTTTGGATTTACAGATTGAGCCCCAAGTGTATAGGCATTGATGTCTCTAATGACTTCAGGAATTGGGAATGGTGCTACAACACCCAAACATTACTTTTAGTCTTATAGCCTGCCAATACCCCTTGCAAGTAAGAGCCTTCATAGGTTCGGATATCATAGACTCCCACATTTTTTGCAGTTTTATATCCGTTCGCATGCATAAAAATGGTGTTCGGGAACTGTTTAGCTACCTTTTCAATGGCATTCATATACCCGAAGGTAGTAGCAAATATAACCTTATTTCCTTGTTGTGCGAGTCTCCGAAATGTACGTTCAGAGTCGGCATTATCTAGAATATTCTCGATATAAGAGGTCTTAAATTTACCCTGTAAGGACTTTTCTGCTTTCAGACGACCTATATCGTGTGAATAAGACCAACCATAATCGTTTTTATGAGCGACATAGACAAAAGCCGCTTGATCAGCGGCCAATGCTGGATTGGCCCCACTGATGAGTAAAAGTCCTAAAAGACTGGCATTTACGAAAATATTTTTTAAATTAAGTAGGTTATTCATGCTGATTCTCTTTGAAGAGTATCAGTTGAATTTTGTTTTGCCATAAATATTGCCAGTCGCTCCTCATAAATCTCACGAATATAATGGGCAACACTGCAACTGTCGGCAAACATGTTGTATTTCCAATTTAAACCATACGACTCTAAATTGATATTATCAACAGTCATAAGTTGAACTTTAGAATTTGGATTGTTCAAGTAGCTATCAATGATTTTACGAATGACTTCTTTGGTTGGTGCAAGCTTATATGCATGCCAGAAGTCTGTATGCCATTCACCTTCCGTAGGTTGATTAAATGGATACTGAATTCCTCGGCCAGGACGATTTGTTCCTAAGCCATTATATGGTCCTGTTTCAAATGCTAACCAGTTAACTGGATTATTCGGGACTGCAGGACGGATCTGCCCCCATGTAACTAAATTTCGATTCAGCCAATCATCTGCAAAACTATCATTATTAAAAGGATCTAACTTTCTGATAGCTTCAGGATCATCACGCATTTGTGATACAGCAAGCTCAATTTCATTTTCAATTTTAAAAATACAATGGCTGTAATCCATTGCAAACTCAAACGGCACACCTTCTTTTTCTATAAGATCTGCCACCGGAATTACTCGACGATAATCTTCAGACCAGTTATCAACGTGGCACTCTAAGGTAACCGTTATTCCTTTACTTTGAGCGTAGGTGTAGAAATCGATATAAGTTTTAGCAACTTCTTCGTTCGTTACATAATGACCATCTGCATGTTTTGCCCAAATCATCATGTTGTGGAATTTGGCCCCTACAGCGGCACTACGATTAATATCCTGTTTGAATGCTTCCTCATCCTTGCCAATGACATATAAGCCACAACCAGAATAAATAGGGATATTTGTTTTCTGACTTGCCTTGATGTAAGCATCTATTTGACTATCTTCAAGAGGGATACGATCCAGAAAATCAAAGACCTCCGCAGCTTTTAGCATTTCGAACTGTTCGAGAATAGTAGGCTCATTCAGGCTTACTGGTCGTTCTTTTGATGAGTTTTGAATGCCTAAACCAGCACAACCTAGAGGAAACATTTTTTTCATAATTTTGATACCAACTGTTGAATAAATTAAACGGCTTCTTTTTTCGATGCGTAAGTTTTTTGATACATATAGGCTAGGTACTCACCTACAGTCATTTCTTTAGGTTCAGCCTTAAATTGATCACCTAAATTTTGCAGCGTTTTGATTTTGTATTCGTAATCCAAGTCAAAGAAGGTTGGAACCGAATAACGTGAGACACCTGCTTTACTATTGAAAACACGGTGCATATTTGAGAGGTAGAGTCCATTAGTCATGAATTGGACTAAATCACCGAGGTTTACGATAAAAGTATCTGGTATGTGAGGTGCACGTATCCATTCACCCTCACTATTGCGTACTTCTAGTCCACCTACTTCATCTTGCAATAAGAGCGTCAGTAACCCCCAATCAGTGTGCGCACCGCACCCTAGCTGATTGTTTACAATTTTTTCAGATTGAGGAGGATAGTGAAGCATACGGGTAATAATGACAGTTTCATCATAGCCTGCCTCGAAGTAGTTTTCTTCAAGCCCAAGAGAAAGTGCCAATAGGCCAGCTAGATGCTTACCCAGTTTTAAAGTCTGTTGAATATAGGTTTCGGTCTGGGTCTTCATTTCAGGAAGATCTTCAGGCCACTGATTCTGCCCATGTTGTGGATAGCTTTTTTGGACATATGGGTGACTTGAATCTAGATTTTTCCCTGACATGAACCCTTCTTTTAAGTCAGGAGGAGAGCCTTCATCAAGTGTTTGAGCTGCCATTGGTTCATAACCACGAAGGCATTTGGAGTTTTTGAAATCAACTTCTAGTTTCTTTTCAATCGGAAGGTCAAAAAACTGTTTTGCAATGTCTAATTGTTTTTGGAGAACTTCAGAAGCGATACCATGATTTTTAATATAGAAGAAACCTGTTGTTCTGCATGCTTTATGGATTTCCCACGCAACAGATTTCCGGTTTTCCAGGTTATCGGAAAAACTGTCGCTTAAGTCGATTACTGGAATACTTTTAGCCGTAGAAGGTGGTGTGTATGTCAACATTTTTGTGGCTCTTTGAACTTTGTTGTTATCAACTTAATGACAATTTAATTCCGTGCATAGCAGAGAATCTCGCTCAACTCGTTGCCAAAAAGGCAACACTAAATAAAGTCAGAGTAGTAATAGGAGTCCAAGTAATTCAGCATCAATTAAGAATTGTGATGAGTTATAAAATGCTAGTTATTCGTTAAGTTTAGATAAGAAGAACAATAATAAGAAAAGTGTTCTAAAAATTAGAAATACCATTCCTAAAGTCTTTAATAGACAGATAGAAAAGAAAAAGTCATGATGCAGCAATGCTAAGAAGTTTGAATTAATCAATAACTTATAAGAGGGGCAGCGCTAAAATGAATGCAATACCAGTTCTCAATTTATTCACTCAGCCACAATGTAGTCAATTTGACCCAAATGACTGGAATATTCTAGCGCAGCATTGGTATCCGGTAGTTCAAATCCAGGATGTAACGACTCAACCGCAGCAAGTTCAGCTTCTTGATGTCAAAATGGCTATTTATAAAACTGAAAGTGGAGAAATTCATCTGGTAAGAGATATCTGTCCACATCGAGGAGTGCCATTAAGTAAAGGATGGGTAGAAGGTGAAAATATTGTTTGTCCCTATCATGGGCTCAACTATAACGCACAAGGTAAGTGCGTAAAAATCCCTGCTCAACCAGAACTTACCCAAATTTCAGATCGGTTCACCTTAACTAAATTCCCTGTAGTTGAGAAATATGGACTAGTTTGGACCAGCTTATTTAGCCGTGATGAAAGTGAAGCTAATTTTCCAGTTCTTGAAACTTGGGATTCAGATGAACATCAATCAATACTCCCACCATTTGTTGATATAGCAGGTTCTAGTGGTCGTCAGCTTGAAGGTTTTATCGATGTGGCACATTTTGCCTGGGTGCATAACAAGGCATTCGCTGATCGTGATAATCCAGTAGTGCCAAAATATGAAACTGAAAGAACAGATTATGGACTTAAAACGATTTATATCTCTACAGTAAGTAACTTTCCTCATAGTTTGAGACATTTAGAGCCAGAGAATTTCTTATGGAAACGAGAATTTGATGTATATCCTCCATTCTCGGCAACACTTACTGTCTATTTTCCTAACAATGGGATTTTAAAAATTTTGAATGCTTGTTGTCCTGTTTCGCATAATCAAACCAGGCTATTTGTTCCGTTGACACGTAATTTTGATACGACGGGTGACCTACAGGCTGTATATGACTTCAATGCACAAATTTTTGCAGAGGATCAGGATATTGTTGAGAGTCAAAAACCGGAAGAACTTCCATTAGATGTTTCAATGGAGGCGCACTTTGCAGCAGACAAATCTTCAACGACATATAGACGGATATTGGCAGAATGGGGATTAAGTAAAAGATATGTGGTCTAGGGATATAAGATAACCTGATTCTCACGATTGGTTGAAATATAAGGGAAATAGTTTCCCTTATATTTTTAGAGATTGATTTCGCAGAAATACTAATATAAAAGTGACTAACCATTTATCGTAATTTCATTGTCTTAGCTTCTTCTAATTAATAAACTTGATTTTGTTACAATATCAAGTTTATACAGGGAGAGACATAGATGGTAAACCAGTATGGTGGAAGTAGAGAAGGGGCAGGACGTAAAGCTCTTTATGATGAACCTACAAAAGTTTTGCGTGTTCCAGAATCTCGTGTAGTTGAAATCAAGAACTATCTCGCAAACTCAAAGAAAGCCAAGTTCGACGATGTAGCTTCTATTACCTTGGTCAATCCAAGTACCGTTATGCATATCCCCTTGAACCGTACCGGGTTTGTCGGAGACTTTTTTATTTAAGTTAGGCCACCTGACCTAACGGGTTAATCTTATCATAGTACATTGCTTCAAACTCAAAAGGCGATACATAACCCAGTGCACTGTGTACACGCTTTTTATTGAACCAATCTACCCAGTTTAGTGTCGCAAGTTGTACATCTGCTAAACCTTGCCAATCTGCTTTTAAATATTCAATCACCTCTGTTTTGTATAAGCCATTCACCGTTTCAGCCA
>NZ_JBLVOM010000040.1:0-1805 GCF_053543775.1 Acinetobacter endophylla
AACCGTTGATAACCCGAAAGGTGATCGCTATTCACTTGAGATTGACATTATTTCTGCGGAAATTGATATTGAAGGTAATGGTCAAACTTTCCCATTTATTGAAACACTTAAAAGTGTTGTGATTGACCATCAAACAGGTGAGCGTATTGAAGGCATGATCGGCAATAGCTTCTCATCTTATGTGCGTGATTACGACTTCAGTGTGGTATTGCCACAATTGGGTTGTGGTGTAGGTGAAAAACCTGAAGATTTTGGCAATCTACATGGCAAGCTTTATCAACATTTAGTCAATTCAGATGTATTTAAAGCAGAATTTAAAAAACAACCTGTCATTTGCTTAAGCGTTTCAACCTCTAAAACGTATTTCCGTACAGCCAACGTACATCCTATTTTGGGTGTGGAATACAAAAATGATGAATATTCACGTACCGATGAATATTTTGCCAAAATGGGTTTACGTGTACGCTACTTTAAACCAGAAGGTGGTAATGCACCATTAGCATTCTATTTCGCTGGCGATTTAGTCCGTGATTATACTGATTTTGAATTGATCAGCGCGATTGCAACCATGGAAAGTTTCCAACGGATCTATCGTCCTGAAATTTACAACACCAACTCTCCTGCAGGTGTGGTGTATCAACCAAGTCTAAGCTATGGCGATTATTCACTTACACGTGTGGTCTATGACCGTGTGGAACGTGGTGAGCTTGCAGTTAAACAAGGTAAATGGACGGAAGAAAACTTCATTAAGCCTTATCAAGACATTTTAAATGAATGGGCTGCAAATTTCGAAGTCGAAACAGCTGCTTAATCCATTAAATTGATAAACAGATTTACGAATTTAGACAAAGAAGATTAGACATGGCGCTTACACAACCGAAACTTTTACTCCCAACTTCAACTGCGGGTAGCTTGCCAAAACCGTCTTGGTTAGCTGAACCTGAAAAATTATGGTCTGCATGGAAGCTTGAAGGCGAAGAATTATTAGAAGCTAAACGTGATGCTTTGAAATTATCATTACATGAGCAAGTCACTGCGGGTATCGATATCGTGAGTGATGGCGAGCAAACCCGTCAGCATTTCGTAACCACCTTTATTGAGCATCTTGAAGGTGTGGATTTCGAAAAGCGTGAAACGATGCGTATTCGTAATCGTTATGATGCGAGTGTACCTTCTGTTGTGGGTGATGTTTCTCGTAAAAAAGCCGTGTTTGTAGACGATGCGAAATTCTTGCGCAGCCAAACCAATCAACAAATTAAATGGGCGCTTCCTGGTCCGATGACCATGATTGATACACTTTACGATGGTCACTACAAGAGCCGTGAAAAATTGGCTTGGGAATTTGCCAAAATTCTGAATCAAGAAGCGTTAGAGCTTGAAGCAGTAGGTGTCGACATTATTCAGTTTGATGAGCCTGCATTTAATGTGTTCTTTGATGAAGTAAATGATTGGGGTATTCCGACCTTAGAGCGTGCGCTTGAAGGACTCAAATGTGAAACCGCTGTGCATATTTGCTATGGCTACGGTATCAAGGCAAATACGGATTGGAAACAAACTTTAGGTAATGAATGGCGTCAATACGAAGAGTCATTCCCGAAACTACAACAATCTAAGCTCGATATTATTTCACTTGAATGCCAAAACTCACGTGTACCAATGGATTTAATCGAATTGATCCGTGGTAAGAAAGTGATGGTGGGTGCAATTGATGTGGCAACCACTCAAGTGGAAACTGCAGAGGAAGTAGCAAATACGCTACGCAAAGCATTGCAATTTGTTGATGCAGATAAACTGTATCCTTCAAC
>NZ_JBLVOM010000041.1:0-1022 GCF_053543775.1 Acinetobacter endophylla
ATAACGTTGAACCCAACGGTAAATAGTCGTGTGATCAACATTCACACCCCGTTCGGCCAGCATTTCCTGCAGTTCACGATAGCTAATGCCATATTTACAATACCAGCGCACAGCCCAAAGAATGATTTCGCCCTGAAAATGCCGACCATGGAAAGGATTCATATGCTGCACCTTTAGCTAAAACAGTCTTCAGCTTACCATTCGTGGTTATTTGCAACAGTGCCGATTTTTTGAAAAAAGCATAGGTCTAGATAATCAAGCTAGATTTTTTAAAACTCCACATTGGTCAATTGTACATAAACCATCACAAGTACCTCTTAAATCAGATAGTTGTTCAATAAGCTTTTGTTGCTTGATTATATTTTCTCTGATAGCACTGACATGTAAGTCAATTAATTCATTCACATCTGAACAATTTTTCTCAGGTTTGTCTTTATAGGTAAGTAATTGACGAATTTCATTCAAACTCATATTTAAAGTTCGGCAATTCAAAATAAATTTAATTCGCTCAACATAGCCTACATCGTAAAGGCGGTAATTTCCTTCCGTTCTTTCCGGTTCCGGAATTAAACCTTCCTTTTCATAAAACCTAATTGTTAATACTGAACATAAGGTTTTTTTAGAGAGTTCACCAATTTTTAAATGCATTGAGTTGGTATTTCCAAAAAATCTTGACTCTATAGTAACTATAGGGATTCTAATATTCAAAGTTTATAAATTTTTTTAATGGGTATAACTATGAGTGGCTGTGGATGTAGTAAAGAAACACCATGCGAAGATAAGAAATCTCAACAAGAAAATCATCCATCAATTGCAGAAGCAAGCAATTCAAAGAATTGTGATAATACGCCTAGCTGTTGTGGTGAAGAGAAAGAAGAAAAATCTTCATCTCCTTGCTGTAACACTTCAAACAGTTGTGAAGATACCGCTCAATCCTGTTGTGGTTCTGATCCCAAAGAAAATTTAAGCACTGAAAACGTTTTAAAAGATTCGCACTACATGAGTGAATACTTAGTTCCCAA
>NZ_JBLVOM010000042.1:0-2235 GCF_053543775.1 Acinetobacter endophylla
GGATTTTTTTTTTGCCACTCCTGATACTCTTGTTCACAAATAATTTTAAAGTGTTTAAAACACTCCTTGAGGTAAGAGCGGAAATATTTTTTGAGCTGGGAATGCTCACAAACTTTTATTAAAACTTGCTGATAGTTTGTAAATTTATCAGCAATTCGTTGATCAAGAAGTTTAAAATCAATCTCGACACCATTCACCTTTTCCTGAGTATATTTATGATCAATCAGCTCAGAAATTTGATTAAAAATTGCTTTTGTTTCTGTTTCAATCGCATTTTGTAATTGCTCTAGAATCTCTTGATTTAGTTCTTTGTTAATCACGCGATTTTTCCTGGGTAAACAAGTCTAGCTCCAAAATTTCTAATTTTTTCAGTAACGCTTCAACCTGTTGTTGAATTTCTGTTTTGTAATGAAAAGGACTTAAGGATGAAGTATGGCCAAACCCCATTGCAGTACCATCATGTGCATAAAGGGTATTATGAATATCACTGCTGAGTTCAAGATGGTTTTTGCTAAAATGCCTTGGCCAGTTTTTATAAATCTGAACTGTTTCTTTCAAGTAATGCGTCACAAAAGCTGCTGACATTGGTGCCAAAGTAAGATTGTCTGCTATTTCTATAAAGTCAACGCTATGCTTTTTGGAAGTCAGTTGAGGATGGATAAGAATACACAGCATGAATTCATTTTTTTTCCACTGCTCCTGCAGATATTTCATGCCTAATGCAGTGATTGTCTTATCTATATACTCTCTGTATGCATCGAAATGCTTTTGCCAATAACCTACTACAGGCACTAAACGACCTTCTTGTCGTGAACCAATTTTTTTGTCATGAATATAGATAAATTTTGATTTTGAATCATAATTTTTGATCAAACCTGGCATACCCATCGTGGGTCGTACAGTGAGGCAAATTAAAGACAGATGCCACATCCAAATGCTATAAGCATTTAATTTCTCAATCCGATTGGCTTCATCATTCGTTAAAGTAGTCTGTACATAAGCATAAAGATTTTTAAAAAATTGAGTTGCTGCTTTGATAGTCCAGCAACGCTGACTACCTATACGTTGTTCTCGGTCAAAGATATAACCCGGATGCTGCTCTTTTTTCCATAGATCACCTTTTTTTCGGTTTATTAAACAATCAATGTATCTTTTAAAATGTCTATTTATCTCTTCAATATTACGCCCTTCATAGGACCAATTAACCACATGATTCGTATCGTGATTTGCCATTAAGTGTGCTACGAGATCATCACCTGTCTGCATATTCAGATGGAAATATATTTGCTTTTCTAAAATTCCACATGAAATCTTGTCCAAATTATACGGTTTGAAAAGCTGCCTTAAAAAACGATTGTATTCAGGAACAGATAGTTCTTGAATAACATTTTTTTTAAATTGAATAATCCAAGCACTAGGAATATGCCATTTATAAGTGGATGCTTTGTTATAGCGCTGTAATTTATCACTCATAATGCCCGAATGATTTACATTCAACTTTGGATCAATCACCCAATAATAAGATACTTCGATTACTTCGATTACTTCTGTTTCTTCTGCTACTTTTGTTTTTTTTATTCTTTTTACTTTTGTTTTTTCTAATATTTTTCCTTTTTCAATCAAATTATTAATATCTTTAAAGATAGTAGGACAGAGATGGATCCGGAAATTTGAACAACTCCTATAAGTGATATTCTGCTCCTCAAATGATGTTATAAACATCAATATATGGAGTATTTTATGGCACGTAGACCAAGAAGAAATCATTCAAACGACTTTAAAGCTAAGGTAGCACTTGCTGCGATCAAAGCAGAAAAAACACTTGCTGAATTGAGTTCTGAGTTTGATGTTCATCAAAACCAAATTATTGACTGGAAAAATCAATTGATCTCAGCTTCCTCGCAAGCTTTCGATCAATCAAAAGCTCCATCAGAACCCCCCATTGATCTTAAAAAGTTACATGCAAAAATCGGTGAGCAGGCATTAGAAATTGATTTTTTAGAAGGTGTGTTGAAGAAACTGGGCCGCTTCAACCACAAAAGTTAATCGATCACTCACTTCAGATTTCAGTATCTAAACAGGCTAAGTTACTGAAAGTCTCTCGTGGTTGTTATTATTATCGCCCAAAACCTGTTAGCTCATCAGATCTGAAACTGATGCGATGTATTGATGAATTACATATGCAATATCCTTTTGCAGGCAGTCGTATGATGCGTGATTTGTTGAATCGTCAAG
>NZ_JBLVOM010000043.1:0-1149 GCF_053543775.1 Acinetobacter endophylla
AACCAGTCACGGACGGCTGTCCTACGGTTAAATCTCGTGAAGCACTAAAAGCATGTTTACAGCCCGATCGTCGCGTGACGGTACAAATTACGGGCATTACCAAGTAATTCAGCATTTAAAAGTTTCAACGAATATAGGCCACACAGAACATGACAAATTTTATTGTAGTAGAAAAAGATTCTTTAAATAAAGTATCTATCAACACGCAACATATCACTTTAACAGAAGCATCAATTGTCCATACCAAAATGCATCGTAATGATGTAGCAGAGTTTTTACGTGATGGCAATAACCTGATTTTAAAGTTAAATAATGGTGAAACTGTCCTTATCGAAAACTTCTTTGTCGTATATGACAAAGTTGATTCTGATCTGGTTTTTGAAGAAGATGGTTGTATCTTATACTGGTTTGATGGTGTTTCTGGTTTTAAGGGAATACCTGGGCTTGAGGTCTTATTACCTGCTAGTGCGGCAGGTGGGTCTTTACTGCCATGGATTATTGGTGGTGGTGCTGTTATTGGTGGCATCATTGCAGCCGCAGGAAGTGGCGGTGGAGGGGATAAAAACGCATGGCCAATCGCCGTTAAGGATGAAATTACAGGTGTTGAAGATACCCCAGTTAATGGCAATGTTTTAACTAATGATCGTGATCCTGATGGAAACGCAATCACAGTTACTCAATTTGTTGTGGAGGGTAAAAGCTATAATGCAGGCCAAACCGTTACAATTGATAAAATTGGCGAGCTAACGCTCAATGCCGATGGAACTTATCACTTTGTCCCTGCGACTAACTGGAATGGCACCGTTCCAACAGTTACTTATACAATTAGTGATGGCCAGGGTGGAACCGCTTCAGCGGAATTGGTAATCACAATTACACCTGATGCAAATCCTTCGATTAGCATAAAAGATGAAAATGGCGGCAGTGAAAATCCGAACAATACTACTGATACATTAATTGAACAGGGGCATGTTACTGTATATGAACAGGGTTTAACTGATACATCGGGTTCAAATAAAGAAACGGGTAGTATTACGATTGGGGCTGGTGATGGCGTAAAGTCTGTTACGGTTGGTGATACCAATATTTTGCTAACAGATCTGGAAAATGCCTCAACTACACCGATTATTATCAACACGCCTCATGGCA
>NZ_JBLVOM010000044.1:0-1497 GCF_053543775.1 Acinetobacter endophylla
CAGTAACACGGTAGACACGACAAAGCCCCAGACCAGCAATTGCAGGCCGGACGTACCGAGTTGCGGCCAGGTGATGGCAAGCCAGTACCCGAGTGCATAAATTCCACCCGCGGTCAGCAGTACCACAATTAAACTGAAACGATCTAGCCAGATAAGTTCCGGATATTTCAGCCAGTCCTTGATCACTTCTTTACGCGTAGCAAAATTATATTCATTCAGAAACCAGCCAACATGGCTGTACCAAAAACCATGCGTGGAGGAATGCGGATCTTGCAAGGTATCGGTATAGCGGTGGTGATAACGGTGATGCGCCGCCCACCATAGCGGACCACGCTGTGCACTCATGGTGCCAATCAGCACAAACAGGAACTGTACCGGGCGGGAGGTCTGAAAAGTTTTATGCGACAGATAGCGATGAAAAAAAGCCGTGATGGAAAACATGCGGATCAAGTAGAACGCGAGCATAAAACCAAGCGCAAACCAGGATACCCCGACCCAGAACACAGCGAAACAGGCCAGATGCAGCAGAATAAAGGGCAAAATACGGATCCACCGAATCTTGCTATTTTCAGCAGTCAGTGTTTCGGTTGGTGCCGATATAGACCAGCTATCTATCCATTGCATCAGACTTTTCAACATGGACTCATCCTATTTCAAGCAACTGTCTTTATTTCATTTGATGAGTGTAATCAGTCAGATATGAATTTTATGTGAAGTGAAAAAAAAGCCGAACTGTAGAGAGATTTGGCAGTTCGGCAAAAGGGTAGCAGATTAATGGGGAAATTTGATTAACTTTGTGATGTCGTAACCATAGTGTTTCGCAGTCTCCAGATAGGACTGATAGGTTGCTTCGTCCAGTTGCGGTTCACGCGATAAAATCCACAGGTATTTATTACTCGGTCCACCGACCAGTGCGACTTTATATTCCGGATCCACTCTTAATATCCAGTAATGACCTTTGGTGAAGGGGATCCACCTTAAACCTGGCGGCAAAAAGCTGACCTTGAGTTTGCTATTGCCCTGATTTTGCGGATAGGCGACCCCTTCAGAGCTGATCATTTCACCATTTTCAATCCGGCAGCTATTTAGGACACGTATGGTCCGATCGGCCTTGACAGTGTATTGTGCCGAAATATCCGACACACATTTACGCTGAAAATACATCGGTAAATGCGCAATTTCATACCACTTGCCTGCATACTGTTGGATATCCACCTGATCGACTGCCTGAGGCGCAACTGTTTCCGCTCGAGTCAGCATGCTTAAGCTCATGAGGGTCAGTGCCGTAACCGCAAAAACTGACTTGAATAGAATATTCATTTTTAAGCCTTAAATGATTTCAGGACTAAGATAACCCAGGTGGATGTGAACAAAGCGTGAAGACAAAATGATGTGATTTAGCAGGCCTGCTGCCGAAAAAGCTCTAGGCTGTTTTCCGGGTTAAAGCCATTCTTTGCTGTCATCTGCCACAGGGGTACCATGCATCACATGCTGAAT
>NZ_JBLVOM010000045.1:0-979 GCF_053543775.1 Acinetobacter endophylla
CTCGGGGATTTCTCCTGGATTAAATATGCTTCGCTTTCCTGATCGCTTGCTTTGGTGATGCTGTATGTGGCATTGACAATCTTATCTATGACTAAAGGCATAAGAGGTATGCGTGCCAATTCAACCTGATTTTCATCGAGTTGATTAACAATACTAATCACATCAACCGACCCATCTTTGAGCTGCAAGTGAATGACATAGCTTTCACCAGCATCTAGATTGATAGGATTGTCTAGTGTTAAGACTGTATTGTTTTGAGTCTCAACTTCACCACTCCCAAGCATCTTGAAGACATCATCAACGATAGCAATGCGGTCATTACGTGTCACCAGATCGGCTTCCCCGTATGCAGTAAATTCAATGGTTTTACGATTGAACTGCATTTTATTCCAGGCGCGATGTGCTAAAAAATGCGCCTGAATTGCATTGGTCACGCCATTACTTTCAATGGTTTTGTAGTTAGCCAAGCCATCATGCGGTAACTTAATGACTGCTTCAGCATAGTCGTCGGTTTCATCACGCCACTTAAACTCAATGCCTTCATACTCATCTGGCGCAACAAACAGATTGGTTTTAGTTAGGCTTTCCGGCTTAATATTTCGGTGGTTGAATAAGATCAAAGAGTTTGGGGTTTCTTTCTCAAAGGTGAAAAAGTGTTTGCCATTCTCCCGGCGTGCAGTACAGAAAACTGCTTCAGCAACAGCAAAGGCCATCTCTTGATAACTGCTGTTCTTGTTATCAAAAGTGTAATTAAACTCACAGGCTTTAGGTGTGCCGAAATAAGCTTCTATTTCATCTGACACTTCATACAGCGACTGAGCATCAATTTCAGATATATCAAAACGACCAATGAATGGATCGAGGGCCATATTGATAATGATGTCTGCAAAGTTGCTGGTTGGTATACGCTCGGCAGACTGGATGCCATCACGGTATGAGTAAAGCTTTCGTGTTACAGGTAGATTAAGCTCTGACGCAT
>NZ_JBLVOM010000046.1:0-1250 GCF_053543775.1 Acinetobacter endophylla
AGTTACATCTGCCTCCACAACAGCACCTATGCCGTTCTTTTTCAGTTCATAACGATCCAGATAACTGTCACCATTCTGTTTATAGCCAAATACACGGCCTCTGATTTTTCCATCCTGGGTGAGAGGAGAGGATATATCTGCTTCATAGCGCTGCGTATTCCATGAACCGTAACTGGCATTCAAGGCTGCCTGAAGTTCCTGAGTAGGGCGTTTGCGAATCATGTTAATGGTTGCACCAGGATCGCCAATTCCATTATTTAAGGCATTTGCGCCTTTCACCACTTCGATACGGTCAAACAAAAAACTGTCCGGATTATCATTATTATAATTATAGCCTTCGAGTGGAATACCAACGCCATCCACTAAAACATTCGAAATCTCGAAACCTCGGGCAAGGTAGGAGCTCCGTTCCGTTTCCTGATTGTTGACAATAATGCCAGGGGCATTACGCAGTACTTCCCGGGTATTATCTAAGGCAAAGTCATCCAGTTGCTGGCGAGTGATGACATTGACTGTTTGCGGCGTTTCCTTGAGTGGAATATTCAGTTTTGAGGCGGTTGACGAATTTTGGATGATATAAGCCTTACTCTGTTCGGAGCTGAGCTCACTCTGTTCTGATTCCGCTGTAACTGTAATCGTCGGTAATTGCTGAGTATCATCGGCAAAACTTTGCTGGGACACTAAAATTGCAAGACTAAGAAGAGAAAGCTTAAATGATGGAGGAACGGTATAAAACATTTTAGTTAATGTAAATGATAATGATTATCAGTAATATTATTGTTTAATATCTCTTAAAGCAATCTCAATATAAGTTGTCATTAAAAAGTAAACATGTATTCTTTTCCGAATTGGTTTGATACTTTCTCCACCCATTGCTCTATTTTGTCAGCTGTCATGACTTGAAAATCTCGCCAATAATATTTCATCTGCTTCCATACCATCTCGATTCGATTTAACTCAGGGCTATAAGCTGGAATAAAATACAGATTCGTCGAAAAGTTAGTTTTAAGTAGCTCTCTGTAATCAGCCATCTTTTTACTTCTATGAATCGAGGCATTATCAACAATAAGAACCAATGGAAGGTTATACATCTGTTTTACTTGTTGAGCTATTCCAGTTAAATAGGCATAAAACCAAGTGCTTTTCACTGACTCTTGTAAACAGCTTGTCACCAGTTTCCCCGTTGAAAGCAAACACCCCATGACATTAACTCGTTTTAATCTTATTGCATCAACCGCATGAACATCACC
>NZ_JBLVOM010000047.1:0-916 GCF_053543775.1 Acinetobacter endophylla
TGATCTGCAGCCCGACTTCTTCCTGCGTCTCACGGCGTACTGCCTCCTCCAAGGTTTCGCCGACTTCAACAAATCCAGCAATCAGGCTGTACATCTGGGTTTTATTGCGGGCATTTTTCGCCAGCAGAATTTCATCTGTACCCCGGGTGATGATGGTAATCACGCAAGGATTCACCCGCGGATACTGGTTATAGCCACAGGATGGACAGACCATGGCATACTGGCTGGCGTGCTGCTGGGTAGCATGGCCGCATTTACTGCAAAAGCGGTGATTACGGCGCCATTCCAGTAACTGTACCGCACGGCTGGCCTGTTCAAACTGCGGCCTGCTCCAGACCTGTACCAGTTGCCGGATCGGGACCAGTTGATAACCTTCGGGCACTATTTCATCTTCTTTTAGATCGCGTGCAATGACCTGGCCATTTTCCGACAGGTTCAGGTCGTGCTGCAGTCTTTCCACCTGCGGCAACTGGAAATGATCATCCACCAGCAATTGCTGCTGTCTAAAAATATACGCTTTTGAATGCATGCTCATGACAATCCCCGGATTAAAAAAAATCCCATACAGAGGGGTGTATGGGACAAAACTAAGGAAGCTTACATGGAGTAACTTCATGGAACATACTAGGCGCACGCTGCCTGAATTACAACCATAATAATTTGTATCTTTTTGATTAAAATAACATAATTTTCACACCAATTATGCCTTCAGGAATAATGCGAAGCGAGTTTCATCAACTGGCTGTAGCATTATAGAGATGAACAGTCTGTTATTGTAGCAATTATGATTTCTGTGCAATGTCAGCAGATCATCTGGTCGAGCTGAATTGACTGAACATGAGGGCTGATCTTTATTTTCACAAAAAATTGAACTGGCTGGCTTTACACTAGGCTATCTTTCATCGGGTCTGGAATG
>NZ_JBLVOM010000048.1:0-799 GCF_053543775.1 Acinetobacter endophylla
AAATCATGCGGACGACCCAATAAACCGACATTCCAAGCCCAGTGTGGGTGCATACACGATTGCATATAACGACGTATTGCAGCATTTTTACCACTCATTCCTGAATGTGCATCACGATAACGCGCACCTGGAACAGGCATATCGACTGTGAATACTAAGGTAGAACAGCCTGCGGCTTTAGCACGTTCCAAGGCATTTTTCATAAAACCACGGTCACGTAGTACATACAGTTGAAACCACATCGGACGTTGAATCGCAGGTGCCACTTCTTCAATTGGACAAACTGAAACTGTTGATAAGGTAAATGGAATGCCCTTTTTATCTGCGGCAACCGCGGCTTGAACTTCACCACGACGCGCATACATACCCGTTAGACCTACAGGTGACAATGCCACTGGCAACGCCAAATTTTCACCAAACAATTGCGTTTCTAAGCTCAGCTCAGACATGTCATTTAACACACGTTGACGTAAAGCGATTTTTGATAAATCGTCTACATTACGCTTTAAAGTATATTCCGCATAGGCACCACCATCGATGTATTCAAATAAAAATGGCGGTAAACGACGTTTCGCAGCTTCACGATAGTCATTTGCAGAAGAAATAATCATAACTTATGTCCTATTTAATCGACTCGAACGTTGACGACGAGCTTCTTCTTCATCGATCATACGTACGCGTTGAACAACAAATTCAATATGCCCACAAGCTGCCTTACGTGCAGTCTCTGAGTCTTGACGTTCAATTGCGTCCATCACCTCAAAATGCTGGTCATGCAATTGTTCAAAATGTTGTGGTG
>NZ_JBLVOM010000049.1:0-607 GCF_053543775.1 Acinetobacter endophylla
GGCTCTTTTCGTATTATTAGGTCAGCCAGAAACTTCTGGTTGGCCTATTTTTGTAGGTGCTATAAGATGGCGGTAGCCGGGAGAACGAGGGCTCTTTTGGGGAAATTACCCCGTCAAAAAAACTGTTCTCCTACTACCCCCAATGACCATGTTTGAGCTGGTAGGGGCAATAGACCCCGCATCACAAGCGAAGCTATGGGTTTGGAACCATCGTAGGAGTGCCGGCAAATACGATTTAGGAGGTTGTTATGGAACCTGTAGTGGGAGTGGATGTAGCCAAGGGATTCAGCGTGGTGCAAGCTTTTTTAAAGCGGAATGAACCTTGGAGGAAGGCGATAAGCATCTCGCATGAGAAAAGTGGGTTGGATCAATTGGGTGGGCTTCTATCCGAGCTGCAAGCACAGACTAAGCAGTCCCCAGTGATTATTCTGGAAGCGACCGGTCACTACCATCGTGGACTTGTCGCCTACTTGAAACGCAGGGGGTGGACATATTTCATCGTCAATCCCCTACAGGCCAAGAGGGCGAAGGGTACTCAGTTAAGAAAGGTGAAGACAGATGCGGCAGATGCTTGGCATTTAGCCGAGATGTATTACCGGGGAGATGT
>NZ_JBLVOM010000050.1:0-714 GCF_053543775.1 Acinetobacter endophylla
TCATTTATTTTTAAATGATCTATATGCCGAAGTGAAGCAGCATTTCCCGGAAGCTGATCGGCTTTTGTGGGGGATTGGTAATATTGAAACCTTGCCACTGCCGCAGTCTCTGGACATGGTGCTGTCGTGTTCTGCATTGCAATGGATCTCGGATTTAAAAGCATTGTTGCTCAACATTGCGCAGGCCTTAAATCCCTCTGGGCATCTGTGTTTTGCCAGTTATACGGACAATAATTTAAAGGAAATTAAGGCACTGACCGGACAAGGCTTGGATTATCTGCCTTTAGCGGAGGTCTGTGAACTGCTTGAATCCTTAGGCTTTGACATTCTGCTGCAGACAGAAGAACAGATGACCTTGCATTTTGAGCATCCGAAACAGGTGTTACAGCATATCAAAGCCACTGGTGTACAGGCGACGGCACAGGGGTTTCGGTGGACAAAATCGTCCTTACAGGATTTTTATACCGGCTATCGACAATTCCAAGACCCTGAAAGCAAACAGTATGCACTGACCTATCATCCGGTTTATGTCATTGCACGGAAGACAGCATGAGCGCACAGATTTATTTTGTCAGCGGCATTGATACCGCAATTGGTAAAACCTTTACTACTGGTTTTCTGGCCAAAAATTGGAATGAGCAGGGCATTCGTACCATAACCCAAAAGCTGATCCAGACCGGAAATGTCGATATATCAGAAGATATCGAACAGCAT
>NZ_JBLVOM010000051.1:0-541 GCF_053543775.1 Acinetobacter endophylla
TGGCCTTTAATGCCAATGTTGTGGATGTGCCTTATTACGAAACGAAATATATGGATATCTTATCCAAGAACGAAGGACAGAAGGATATTTACCAGCAACACGTGTATGAGGACACTTCTGAACTTCGTTATGTCGATGGGGATTTTGTTCTGGTCAACAAGGGCGAAAAGAAGTACAAACCGGTTATTTCCTCAAGCTTGATTAGAGCATTGTATCCTGGAAAGTTTGCCTTTATCACTTCTATCTTCTCGAATATCAGCTTCATGAATGATTTGTCTCTGCTGTGGCTGAATAAACGAAAACCGGGCGAAGCTATCCAGACTCCAAGAATGAGATATAAGGATATTATACTGGAGAGAAGACATCTGTTCTGTGAAACCTCTTTCTTGTTAAACGATTCAGAGAATACGGAGGAAAATCTCTATATCTCTTTAAGAGAGAAACTGAGTGAGAGCGGCATGGGTTCAAGATTTTTTGTTCAGACCCGCAAAAAAAACTTTGAATCCGAAGTAGTGAAGTCGATTTCTTTCGAGTTTAATAA
>NZ_JBLVOM010000052.1:0-617 GCF_053543775.1 Acinetobacter endophylla
ATCAGAAAATAAGGAGGAAATCAGAACTGTTGATAGGTTTACGAAAACGAGAGTGCAAAATGGAACAGCCCCGCGTGGATAATCTAATGGATGCGAATCTATAAGCTTACAGGAGTTGGTGAAAGTCAAACTTATAGCGGGAACCACAGACCTGCTTCAGTTATCCAAAGTAATTTTGAAAGTGGAATCATTTACCTGTAATCTGGAGAAATGCTTTGGCAGGTGAATCACGACGTGCTGGTGACAAGAGTTGCACGGAAAGTATGGAAAAAAGAATAGTGATATTGATACGTGTGTACCTCAACGACAGAGTTATGGTGGATGGAAACAAGATCGCAGCCGGAAGGGAACGCCAGCCACAAGGTAAGTCCACTTAACCCCGTTTTTGGCGAAATACAATCGTTAACAAGGCAGAATTATTAGTTACCAACTTTAATGTAATTCAAAATATACAAGGTTTATCCGAAATTCCTTATAAGTACGGGATTTCTCAGTTACCAACATTAATGTCGCCCAACAGTTTGTGTCAGAAGAAAATAAAGTATTAGACTGAAAAATAAAGTATTAGACTGGGAAAATAAAGTATTAGACTGACATAACTGGCCATACTGCTATTA
>NZ_JBLVOM010000053.1:0-423 GCF_053543775.1 Acinetobacter endophylla
ATTGATCCATGGAAGGAATTTGCGGCTCATAACCGGCTGCATGCCAGACTATTCTTCCTCCGTAGCAGGGGATGTGGTTCAATTCATTTTCTTCAAACACAGCAAATTCTCCGTAAATCCCGTCCTCGAACATGATTTTCCAGCCGTCATCGGTGTTGCGGAACTGATAGGCCAGAGGACAGACATTGTGCAGCCAGTCCAAATTATTAATGTAACGCTCTTTGAAGCCAGGTTTGGTGATGACAAAAAAGTCCAGATCAGAGTAAGCGTCAAGTCTATGCAGTTCCGAACCCACAGAACCTAACCCCAGTAATAACAATGCCTCTTCCGTTGTACTCAAACTCTCACCGATAGCATTCAGCCGATCCAGCAATTGATCTTTAATACTCATAATAGTCCGCCTCTCATTATATGAATGTGCAA
>NZ_JBLVOM010000054.1:0-33948 GCF_053543775.1 Acinetobacter endophylla
TAAGTTGACAAAAATAACTAATCATGCGAAAAAGTTTTTTTAGTTAACAGATGTTCACACATGCCTCGAATTGTTTCTGTACCACTTAGTTTAGAACAGCGAGAACGACTCATTTTTCTGGCCAAGCATGCAAAACATTGGCGTGAAAGACAACGTGCCCAAACTATTCTCTGGCTTTCTGAAGGTAAAAGTGTTGCGGAAGTTGCCACTCTACAAGAACGTATCCCAGAAACCATAAGGCTACAACGCCGACGTTGGGAATTGTATGAGTTTGAATCGATTAAAGAAGGTCATCGCTCAGGTCGACCCAATACATTGATCTCAGACTATCAGGCGAAAATCCTAGATTGGGTCAATACAAGTCCACTCAATGCAGAACAAATCCGAGTCAAACTACATGAAGAATACGAAGTGTCCGTGTCTGTTGAAACCATTCGTAAGTTTTTACGTGATTCAGGTATGGTCTTCAAGCGTACCCGTCATAGCTTGAAAAAAAAGAGATCCGATTGCATTTGAACAAGCAACACAGCAGATTGAAAAATTACGAGAGCAAGCGGCACGTGGTGAAATTATATTAGGTTATGTTGATGAAACAGGGTTTTCATCTACACCTGATAACCGCTATGCGTGGACAAAGATAGGTGATGTTCATGCGGTTGATGCAATAAGATTAAAACGAGTTAATGTCATGGGGTGTTTGCTTTCAACGGGGAAACTGGTGACAAGCTGTTTACAAGAGTCAGTGAAAAGCACTTGGTTTTATGCCTATTTAACTGGAATAGCTCAACAAGTAAAACAGATGTATAACCTTCCATTGGTTCTTATTGTTGATAATGCCTCGATTCATAGAAGTAAAAAGATGGCTGATTACAGAGAGCTACTTAAAACTAACTTTTCGACGAATCTGTATTTTATTCCAGCTTATAGCCCTGAGTTAAATCGAATCGAGATGGTATGGAAGCAGATGAAATATTATTGGCGAGATTTTCAAGTCATGACAGCTGACAAAATAGAGCAATGGGTGGAGAAAGTATCAAACCAATTCGGAAAAGAATACATGTTTACTTTTTAATGACAACTTATTGTTTTTCATAATTAGTATCAAGGACTTGATCTAATGCTCGAAAGAAATTTAGACAGATCTCTTTTAAAGAGCCATTATGCGAGCAATCAATTTTTAAGTAGACAACTTGTTCAATATTGAAATTACGGTGATAAATAACTTGAGGATAGGCTGATAGAGTTCTGATCAAAGAGGTCGTTTTTCCATATCCTGAACAACCTATAAGTAGCATACTCTGGGCTGTTGATTTCACACTTTCAAATTTAAAAGCATTGAGATCCCCCTTTTGTATGCGCTCATATCCATTTTGCAGATGTTTTTGAAGATCGCCTGTGCAGGGATTTCTACCCACATAGCCACCACGAATCATTAAAGAAATTTTTTCTGTTAAAAGTATATGATTATTAAGAGGCTGAAAAAAATCATCACTAAGGCGAGCAATGGAATGTGAGCGTACAACTCGTGGAGCATTGAGATCCTGAAAAGAAGGAACTGTCCCAGATTTTAAATTGCGAGTTTGGGTAAATGCCTCTAGCAAAGGGGGTAAGGCTTCAATAAATGGATTGCCTTTATAAGCTGGTACGCCTGTATCTTGATAAACTGCTTGAACCTTTAAAGGATGCATGAAAATTTACTCCTCATCATCACTGAATAATCCAGGAGAGAATGGGAGACTATAGTCATCATCTTCTACTGATTTATTGAACTTTATAATATCAGCCATTTGTGGGTTTTCTTGCAAAGGTGTCAGGTTTGCTTTTTGTCTCTGTTCCTTTTTGTTTGCCCGAATTTGGCTAACTCTTTCACGATTTGATTGAGTCGATTGGGGTGTTTGCTTTTTGGCATTGTCAATGATTGCTTGGACTGATCTTTTAAACGCAATACTGTGAGGAGTCTCAGCATGTTTAGCATTTGCTTGGGCATGTTTCTCAAGATACTGCTTGTCCCAAACTTCCCAAAAACTCATATTTGTATAAGCACGGCTTCGGATAGCTAAGGAACAAGTCCAATAGGTTTGACTAGCAGAATTTGGGAAAAGATAGATTTTATTTGTGTCCTTTGGATCATATGCTGCTTTCAGGTTTTGAGGGCGTTGTATTTCCTCGCTGCGGTGCAACCAGCCTTCTCGTAAGACCTCACCACTATTGTAATACAATCCCCACGCATTAATTCCAAGAGGTGAGATTGAAACTTTAGTACGTGGCAATAAAGAAATTCGGAACTGTTCTGAATCAACTGTGCGGAGTTTACCCATACGATTCTCGATTCCCCAATTCCAAAGATGTATAGGAATAGAAGGGATATCTTCAGGCAGGTCTTCATCTCGATCATACTTATCTAAAACATGATGATTGTTACGGAATAAAATGGCCCGAATAATAATTTGAGTAAACTCTTTCAAGGTGAGGGCTGCTTCAAGCCTATAATCAGATTCGCCATGTTTTTTAATCCGATGACCTTTTACAATACCAGGAGCATAGGGTTTAAATTCTGCTTGAATAGTACGAAAGCAGCTTTCAACAACTGCTTTGGCATCTCCTCTTTGTGGTGGGGCTGTTTCCAAATGAACATTATAGCCATTGGTTAAAGTTTCAGCTTGTTCACTTAACATTTCTGCCCGATCAGCAAGGATCGCACTTGGTAAGCCAACCGTTGGCCAATCCTCTTCTGAGATTTCGATTTCAAACTCTTTGCAAAGAGCAACTTTGCTTCTACACGCAACGGAAACAGTTTGCATAGCGATAGCATATGAAGGGTTATCAACACCGACATAAAAGCCTGTAATCATACGGCTGAAAACATCACTTATACTATAAAAGGTCGGTCTACCGATAATTTTTGTCCGATCATCGTCTGCGACTAAATAGATGTCAGCAATCGTAGCATCTATTTCATAACGGCTGCCTGGTCCAAGTACGCTTGAGGTCGCTGTTGCAGATAATGGACGTTTATCTTTTTTGAAGTCAGTAGAATTTGTTTGAGCTTCAACAATTTGAGGTTTTGTATATTCCCGATGATAAAAATAGCGGAACTGTCTTAAAGTGGGATAATTGCGACTATCTTCATTTGGATAGTACTGTTCATATAGGCTTTGAAACTTCTGGTAAGCTTCAGTTGTTTTGAGTGGATTATTTATGAGGAGATGCTTTGAGATCGTAATCCGAAATAGCTTTTCTATATCAAGGGTGATTTGACAGCCTTCACCATCACCAAATTGACGTTTACGTCCATTTTTCTTGGTATTAGTTTCTGTACGAGTTTTACCAGGAGCACCACTATTTTTATAGTCTGGTAATAATGCGTTAGGAATTTGCCCTCTTTGCCAATATTTTCGAAGATATTTATAAATTGTGGGCTTAGACACAACGCCAGATGATTCAATTTGGTGAATCAAAGTTGCTCGGAATGATGGTTCATAATGACTTGGTTCTAAGATAATCTTTCTTATGATATTGAAAGCCTTATCTCTTTTGGCAAAGGCGATAGAGTTTACGGTTGGTTCTTCTAAAATCAAATTAGCAAAAGGATCTTTAGCTCGTGTTAAGCGTTCATTATCCAGATATTCATAGAGTGATTCTTCTCTCACTACTTCAGGCAAGGCATTCTTATTATCAATCTGAATCCAGAATATATCTCCGAAGTTAATGGAAAGAATACGGTAAAGTTGACCATCAAATTTGAGAACCTCATTAATTTGCCACATTGAGGAATCCTTCTACAAGTTGATGTTGATAGAATATGATATCTTTTACTCTCAATTCTTTGAATTTCTGAGTAATATCAAATTTGATCAGGCGATGGGCCATGAGTTGTTTTAAGTCAGCTAGAGATTGGCCAAGATCTTGTTGATATTCCCGATCAATAAACTTACAGATATCAGATAATTTCATTTGTAGATGTTGTTGGCAGGCAAACTCAAAATTATTCAAGGCATTCAGTAGTTGGCTAAAATCTTGCGTATCTTCCTGAGATGAATAGAGCCATTTGATATTATCAAGTACAGTTGGATTAAGTTCCTTTTCGGTAATAATGTACCAAGGGATATCTTTGCTGACCCAATACCGTCTTTCAATTTCTAATTTTTCAATAGTTCGAGGATCACTGAGCTCTGATAAAGGTTTGACCTGAATAACAAATTGCTTATGGGATGAACTATCTATTAAAAAGTCCGAAGTCATCACTTGATTTATGCCACGAATATTAGGATGTTTAATACCATTAGTAGAAGCGATCTCAATGGTCTCATCTCGTAGCAGGGGATATTGTTCACGTATATCTTGAACATGATCCATCCAATCTAAAGTCAGAAACACGCCAAGTTCTAGGTTCGATAGTAGGTGATGGGTGCGCTTGGTTTTAAATGAATAGATACGATGGGATAGTCCTTGGGATGGCACTTCATGAATTCTTAGCCAAGGTTTATAGTTAGCACCTGAACCTTGTCCACGTCTTTCTTTGATTCGTTTAGCAATCTGTATCTCAGTTAAGCCATTCAGAGATTTAGCCATTAAAAAGCCCAGTATACTTTTTAATCAGTATATCTGGGCTTTTTGTAGTTAACAACTATTTTGTGTAGTTAATAACTTTAATGTCATAGTTAACAACTATTATGTTTAGTTAACAATTGTTTTGTCCGACTACAAGCGCAGCCTTGATTCAATTTTAATTATTCTACGGTGACCGATTTTGCCAGGTTACGTGGCTGATCCACATCCGTACCACGCAGCACTGCCACATGATAAGACAGTAACTGCACCGGGATGCTATACACAATCGGTGCTAGCACTGCATTGACTGCCGGAATATGGACCACGTGCTTGCGCTCTTTGGCTTTAATGCCACTGTGCTCATCAGCAAAAACAAATAGTTCACCACCACGTGCCTGAACTTCTTCCATATTGGATTTGAGCTTGTCCAGCATGTCATCCTGTGGCGCCAGAATCACCACCGGCATGTCATTATCGACCAGTGCCAATGGTCCATGTTTCAGTTCACCTGCAGCATAACCTTCAGCATGAATATAGGAAATTTCTTTCAGCTTGAGTGCACCTTCTAGCGCGATCGGGAAATGCGTACCACGACCCAGGAACAGGCAGTGCTGCTTTTCAACAAAGAGTTCTGAAAGACGTAAAATTTCATCATCATGACGCAAGGTATCCAGCATGACTTTAGGCATATGCCAAAGTCCTGTGGTAATTTCCGTCATTTTTTCTGTAGAAATAGTATTTTTTACAGAACCGATTTTCAGGACCAACAGCATCAATGCAGCAAGCTGGGTAGTAAAAGCTTTGGTTGAAGCCACACCAATTTCAGGGCCTGCTAGTGTCAACAGACTATGCTGAGTTTCACGCACCATCGAAGAGGTCGCCACGTTACAGATGGTCATCGTGGTAATGTCCAGGCCTTTGGCAGTTGCACGTTTCTGTGTATCACGTAAGGCAGCTAAAGTATCAGCAGTTTCACCAGATTGGGAAATACACACATATAGCGTGTGATTCACAATCACCGGCGTGCGATAACGGAATTCGCTAGCAATCTCGACTTGGCAAGGTAGATCAATCAGCTGTTCAAACCAGTATTTGGCAATCATGCCGGCATGATAGCTGGTACCACAGGCAATAATCTGGATTTGCTGGATTTTTGCAAAGTCTTGTTCCGCACTGGCAAGAAAATCTTCACGCAGGTCATTGCCATTTAAAGCTTGGGAAATGGTCTGTTTGATCGCTTCAGGCTGCTCATAAATTTCCTTGAGCATATAGTGCTTGTATTCACCTTTAGACGCATTGCTGACGGCAGCATCCAGTTCCTTGACCGGACGATCGACAAGTTGACCATCGACAAAGACTTCAATCGTGGTACGGGTCAAACGGGCAATATCGCCTTCTTCAAGATAAATAAAACGGTTGGTAATCGGGAGCAGAGCCAACTGGTCAGAACTGATAAAGTTTTCACCAATACCGACACCAATGACGAGCGGAGAACCTTCACGTACGGTAATCAGTTCATCAGGGTGGTCAGTATGTACGATACCGAGTGCATAGGCACCTTTCAGTTGCGGAACCACTTGGCGTACAGCTTCTAACAGGCTCGAGGTAGATTTCAGCGCATCATTGATCAGATGGGCAACCACTTCAGTATCAGTCTGTGAGGTAAACACATAGCCCAAAGCTTCAAGATCATCTTTGAGTTCCTGATAGTTTTCGATAATTCCGTTATGCACCACTGCCACATTTTCAGAAATATGCGGATGGGCATTTTCTTCAGTCGGTTTGCCATGGGTCGCCCAGCGTGTATGCGCAATGCCGAGTGAACCGCTAATCTGGGATTCATTCACCGCCTGTTCAAGGTTTGCGACCTTACCGACACGGCGTTCACGCAGGACCTGGCTATTATTAATCAGTGCCAAACCTGCTGAATCATAACCCCGGTATTCCAGGCGTTTTAAGCCTTCGATCAAAATATTGGTAATGCTACGTTCTGCAATGCCACCAACGATACCACACATATTTGTTCCCCTTATTTCTTGATTTTTTGCGGACGTGGATAGTTTTCTTTGGCAAATTGCTTAGAGCGCTCTACTGCCAAACAGTTGTCTTCCACATTACGGGTAATCGTTGAGCCTGCACCTACAGTGGCGCCATTGCCAATTTTCACAGGTGCCACTAATGAACTGTTCGAGCCAATAAAGGCCTGATCACCAATAATCGTTTTAAATTTATTTGCACCATCATAATTACAGGTAATGGTTCCTGCACCGATGTTTGCACCACTGCCAACTTCTGCATCACCCAGGTAGGTAAAGTGGTTGGCTTTAGAGCCTTGACCAATCGTGGTATTTTTAACTTCAACGAAGTTACCGATATGTACCTCAGCTGCGAGTTTTGCACCCGGACGCAGTCGTGCAAAAGGTCCAATTTGGGTATCTTCCCCAACGATGGCGCTATCGAAAATGCTATATGGCTGAACCTTGGTGCCAGCTGCAATCTTGGTATTCTTGATAATACAGCCGGCGCCAATTTCAACGTTGTCGCCCAGCTCGCAATCACCTTCAATAATCACATTGATATCAATGCGGACATCCTGGCCAACAGTTAAATTGCCACGCAGGTCAAAGCGGCTTGGATCAATCAGATGTACACCTTGCTGCATTAGCTGTTTGGCTTGATAAGACTGGAACTGACGCTCTAAAGCAGCGAGCTGCACACGGTCATTTACCCCTTCAACTTCAAAAGCCTGCTCAGGTTCTACCGATGCAACTTGCATACCATCTGCCAAAGCCATCGCGACAATATCAGTCAGGTAATATTCACCTTGAGCATTGTCATTACTTAAACTTGGCAGCCATTGATGCAGTTTGGCATTGCTGACCGCATAAATACCGGTATTGATTTCCTTGATCTGACGCTGTTCTTCGGAAGCATCCTTGTGCTCCACAATGGCCTGGATCTGACCCTGTTCACGCACAATACGGCCATAACCACTGGCATCTGGCAGGGTAAGGGTTACCAGACCAATGCCGGTTGCTGTAGTGGCATCGAGTAATTTTTGCAAGGTCACAGGATTAATGCAGGGTACATCACCGGAAAGAATCAGCGAGACGCCATCTTGTGGCAGGACAGGCAAGGTCATTTGCACTGCATGACCGGTACCGAGCTGTTCAGCCTGTTCTACCCATTTAATAGCGTGTTGTGCAAATGCTGACTGAACCCGATCACCGCCATGACCATAAATCGTAATAATATTATCTGCGTTTAATTTTTTTGCCGTTTCAATGACATGACCCAGTAAAGGACGTCCTGCAAGGGGTTGTAATACTTTCGGTAAGCTAGAGCGCATGCGCGTTCCTTTACCTGCAGCAAGAATAATAACAGTCGTTGACATGTTCTAATCCTAAATATGGCTTATGCCACGATGAAGTAAAAATAAAGCAAAATACAAAGAGCAGCCCAAAGGCCGGCAATAATGTCATCCAGCATGATGCCGAAGCCACCGTCGACCTGTCGGTCAATCACACGGATCGGCCAAGGTTTCCAGATATCAAATAACCTGAACAGGGCAAAACCAACGAACACCCATAACCAGTTCATCTGGCCTAAATAGATCAGGGGCAAAAATGTGATGGATTGTCCGGCAAATTCATCCCAGACAATGCGGCCATCATCATGAACGCCCATGACCTTGGCTGTGTGGCCACAAATATATATGCCAATCAGGGACATGATAGCAATGGCAAAAACACTGTTTAAAAAACCAAGATGGAGCCAAATAGGGATAAATAAAAGTGCAAAGGCCGAACCAAAGGTACCAGGTGCTTTAGGTGCCAGACCGGAACCAAAACCAACCCCACTAAAGACAATCAGTCGGTCGGTCCATGACATGGTTTTAAAATTGATCGCAGGTTTATGCAAAATGTTGATACCCATTAAATTGAAGTGAATGATCTATGCCATCTTTTTCAAAAGTTAAGCCGTGCTGCTGCTGAATTGTGCCGATCATACTAATCGAAACATCAAGTTGTTTTTGCAATAATTTTTCGTAATTTTGCGGGCTTATTGTAAAGCATAATTCGTAATCATCGCCACCAGCGAGGGCATATTGCCATTTTTGTTCATCACTTAAGGCATACAGGGCAGGACTGATCGGCAGGTTTTCGAGTTGCAGCTTTGCACCGACTTCAGAGGCTTTGAGAATATGTCCAAGATCTTGGGCCAAACCATCCGAGACATCAATCATGCTATGCGCCAGACCTTTTAGGGCAGCACCGAGCTGACAACGTGGCGTTGGATAGTCCAGACGTTTTTGTAGTGGATGACCAAGATGCTGTAGTGCAAAAGCCGCATCTCCAACGCTGCCGCTGACACAGACCAGATCACCCGGTTTCGCCCCTGAGCGCAGCACAGCCTGACCAATATCCACCCAGCCTAATGCAGTAACAGACAGGGTTAAATGAGGACTTTGAGTGGTATCACCACCGATTAAACTCACCCCAAATTGATCGCAGCAATCATATAGACCCTGACTAAAAGCTTTTAGCCAGTCATGATCAATCTGGGGTAGGCTCAATGCGAGTAAAATACTGTGGGGGGTTGCGCCCATCGCGGCAATATCAGATAAATTGACAGCCACAGATTTCCAGCCAATCGCATGCGGATCGGTGTCTATTGGAAAATGGCGTCCAGCAACCAGAGTGTCGGCACAGATGACCAGTTGTTGCTGTAGAGGAGGGGTGAGCAAGGCTGAATCGTCACCGACGCCTAAATCGACAGAATAGGTATTCTTGCGATTGAAATAGGTGTCGATAATCGAAAATTCAGCCATACAACGAATCTACGCTATTAGTTAGACTGCTGTTTTTCTGCTGCACGCAAAGTTGTCGCTAAACGATCCAATACACCATTGATGTATTTATGGCTATCGGCACCGCCAAAATGTTTAGCCAGCTCGATCGCTTCATCTAGAACCACGCGATATGGAATCTCAAGATGTTCTTTAAGTTCATATGCACCAAGACGAAGGGTCGCAAGTTCAACACCATCCAGTGCTGAAAGTTCGCGATCGAGTACCGGGATTAAGAGCGCATCCAATGCTTCATGATTGGCAACCACTTGAGTCAACAATTCATGATAATAGCTCAGATCCACTTTGTGCATGGCATTTTCCACACGCGTACGTGCTTCAATCTCATGCACCGGATTGTGGCTCATTTGCCATTCATAAATTCCTTGTACAGCAAAGCGACGTGCTTTACGTTTTGCTGCATAAGTTGCTTGAAGTGTTTGCGACATAGCGTTAAATAGCCTTTAACAAGTTAACCATTTCAATCGCAGTCAGGGCAGCTTCGCTACCTTTATTGCCTGCTTTTGTTCCAGAGCGTTCAATCGCTTGTTCAATACTGTCCGTAGTGAGTACACCGTTAATGACAGGTAAGCCAGTGTCGAGGCCAACCACGCCCAAACCTTTGGCACATTCGCCTGCAACGAAATCGAAGTGAGGCGTGCTACCACGAATCACGGCGCCAAGCGCGATGATGGCATCGAAACGATCTGAAGCTGCCAGTTTTTTCGCAACTACAGGAAGTTCCCAGGCACCAGGTGCATGAACAACAGTGATATTATCCTCTGATACACCATGACGTTTCAATGTATCAATGGCACCTTCTAACAGATGTTCAACCACAAAGCTGTTAAAACGACCAACTAAAATCGCATAACGGTCTTCGTTCGCGAGATGTAACATACCTTCAATACGGCGAACTGCCATAACAACCTCGATGATTTCTTAAGATGTTTGTTGTGCGGTGATGTATTCCACCACTTCTAAGTTAAAGCCTGACAAGGCATTGAAACGCAATGGAGAGCTCAGCAGCTTCATTTTTTCAACGCCTAAATCACGCAAAATTTGTGCACCCACACCAATGGTCTGATACTGCTGAGACAGTGCAGAATTTGATTTTACATTTTTTGGTGCTTTAAGGGTATCTAATGCTGGACCCAGGTCCTGTAAATGGCGCTGGCCAATCCAGACCAGTACACCACGATCACTGTTGGAAATTTCTTTCAAGGCACGATCCAGGTTCCAGGCCGGCTCGCCATCCTGTTTCTTCAGTTTGAGCAAGTCGCGGGTCGGGTTAAAACCATGTACACGCACTGTGGTCACACCCTCTTTAGGCTCACCTTTGACCAAGGCCAAATGGATATCCGGGTTACCCAGTTCACGATAGCGGTACAGGTCAAAGCTGCCGTATTCAGTATCAATACTTTGCTGATCAATACGCTCAACCGTCTGTTCATTGGTCATGCGGTAATGAATCAGATCGGCAATAGTACCGATTTTCAGGCCATGCTTTTCAGCAAACACTTCAAGATCCGGACGGCGCGCCATGGTGCCATCTTCATTGATGATTTCACAAATGACTGATGCCGGTTCCAGTCCTGCCAAACGGGAAAGATCACAACCTGCCTCAGTATGTCCGGCACGGTGCAAGACACCGCCTGGTTGCGCCATCAGCGGGAAGATATGTCCTGGCTGTACAATATCTGCCGGTTTGGCATGAGCAGCCACAGCAGTTTGAATCGTGTGCGCACGTTCAGCCGGAGAAATACCGGTAGAAATACCTTCAGCCGCTTCAATCGACAGGGTGAAATTGGTCCCATGCTGGGCACCATTGGCATCCACCATTAACGGCAGATTCAACTGCTGGCAACGCTCTTTACTTAAAGTCAGGCAGACCAGACCACGTGCATGGGTGATCATGAAGTTGATGTCTTCAGGACGTACGTGTGTGGCAGCAATCACCAAATCGCCTTCATTTTCACGGTCTTCATCATCCATCAGGATGACCATTTTTCCTGCACGGATATCTGCTACAAGCTCTTCAACAGTATTGAGCGGCATCAACCTTCACCTTCTTTTTTGATCTTGATCAGACCGAATCATGACATTATTGGGTACATAGTCTAACGCTTTTTGCGCAATTTTGCCTATGCTTATTGCTTTCCCTCTAGTGGTTCATTGTTATACACAGTCTTGATAAACATGAAAAGCCGACTTTAAATGAAAGCCTGGGCTTTATGCAGGTTTTTTGAGCAATTAAAAAGCATAAAAAATGAGAAACTTAGGTGAAATCAACATAAGCTCAGACATTAAGGTGTTTTCAGAAAGTATTTTAATTTATTGTCAGTCATTCAAGGGAATTCTAGACGAACAATGCTGGAAAATTTTACCTAGTATTAAAATTTTTAAAAAATATCAGGTTAAAAGCGGACCGAAGCCCGCTTTTAATCATCAGATTGATTAGAAAAAACCTGCCGGTTTGGTTGAATAGCTCACCAACAGATTTTTGGTTTGTTGATAATGATCCAGCATCATTCTGTGATTCTCACGTCCAATGCCTGATTTTTTATAACCGCCGAAAGCTGCATGCGCAGGGTAGATGTGATAACAGTTGGTCCAGACCCGACCAGCCTGAATGGCACGGCCAGCTCGATAAGAGGTATGTGCGGAACGCGACCAGACCCCGGCGCCGAGTCCGTAAATCGTATCGTTGGCGATCTTGATCGCGTCATCGAAGTCTTTAAAGGTGGTCACAGCCAGTACAGGCCCGAAGATTTCTTCCTGGAAGGTCTTCATGTCATTGGTGCCTTTAAAGATAGTCGGCTCAATATAGAAACCTTGCCCCACTTCCTGACGTGCTTCACCACCAGTCAGGATCTGTGCGCCTTCTTCACGACCAGTGGCAATACAGCCCAGAATCTTGTCCTGCTGTTCCTGTGAGGCTTGCGCGCCAATCATGGTGTCAGTATCCAGCGGATGCCCGGTTTTAATCCGTTTCACCCGTTCAACGGCACGCGCCAGAAATTCGTCAGCAATACTTTCCTGGATCAGCGCACGCGATGGACAGGTGCAGATTTCACCCTGGTTCAGGGCAAACATGGCAAAACCTTCCAGCGCTTTGTCCAGATAATCGTCTTCCTGATCCATGATGTCGGCAAAGAACAGATTCGGTGATTTACCGCCAAGTTCCAGAGTCACCGGAATAATATTTTCAGTCGCATATTGCATGATCATCTGACCCACTGCGGTCGAGCCGGTAAAGGCAATCTTGGCAATACGGGGATTGGTTGCCAGTGGACGGCCAACTTCGACACCGTAGCCATTGACGATATTCAACACGCCCGGCGGTAAAATATCCTGAATCAGTTCAGCCAGCACCAGAATACTGACTGGAGTCTGTTCCGCAGGTTTTAACACAATACAATTACCCGCAGCCAGGGCAGGCGCGAGTTTCCAGGCGGCCATCAGAATCGGGAAGTTCCACGGGATAATCTGACCCACGACGCCCAACGGTTCATGAAAATGGTAGGCGATGGTATCTTCATCAATTTCGGAAATGCCGCCTTCCTGCGCACGGATACAGCCGGCAAAATAACGGAAATGGTCAATGGCCAGCGGAATATCTGCAGCCAGCGTTTCACGGACCGGTTTGCCATTGTCCCAGGTTTCTGCCACCGCCAACAGTTCCAGATTTTGTTCCAGACGATCTGCAATTTTCAGCAAGATATTGGAGCGGGTGGTTGGAGATGACCGGTTCCATTGTTCCTTGGCTTTGTGTGCTGAATCAAGCGCCAATTCAATGTCTTCTACAGAAGAGCGCGGCACTTTGGTAAAGACCTTGCCATCTACCGGAGAGATATTGTCAAAGTATTCGCCTTTGACCGGGGCGACCCATTCGCCGCCAATAAAATTATCGTATTGTGCTTTAAATTGAATTTTTGAACCGTCAGTATTGGGGTCTGCATAACGCATAATCTATTCCTTTATATGATTGTTAGTGGTGCAGGTCGAGCGCATGTTGCCGATCAAAAAATATAGGCGCTTCTGCATTCAGCTCTACTATAAAGAGGGAAAAAGACGGGCGGTTGTTTGTTTACAGGCTTGCTACAAAAGACAATATTTTGAGACAAGCAGCAGAAAAATAAAATTTATAAATTCTAAAGCCTTAATTTTAAAAACAAGAGTTTATAACATTTATACACCATCGAAAGATTGGCATATTTTCAATGTACTTGATTACATTTCGACCTAGTCAGGATTTAAAAGAAGCCAAGCAGGAGAAATGAGGGGTAAGTTTCATTTCTCCTTCCGCGTTTATCTAAATCCCTTTGTCATGCAGCCATTGAAACAGTTGCTGATAAACCTGCTCACGCACAGACTGCTCTGAAAGCACCAGGTCATGTAAACCGTTCTGGATACTTTGAACCGTGACATCGCCTTTGATTTTTTTGGCATATTTTTGAATGTCTTTAATGCCTAGAATTACATCACTGCTCTGCGCCGCTTTGCCCCATTTTTTAGGATATAAAGTCTGATGTGAATGCATGATCAGTACCGGAACATCGAGCTGAACACCGCGATGAATTTCTTTCTGTGCCTCATGAATGGCACGAATAAAACTGATCCGAACCATCGGGTAGCGGGTCTTTTTCCAGTCCAGACTGAAGTCCCATTCGCCTTTTAAATCCTTATGCAGGCTGGTGGCATACCACTTATTCAGCTCGCTTGGGAATTTAAGGTTGGGAAAAATTTTGGCCAGTCTGCTCAATTGCGGGATGCCGAGCGCGCGTTTGATCGGATTCATGTTGAAGTCATAAAATGGACTATTGACCCAAAGTGCTTTGATTAAAGGATGCTGCGGATGATGTGCCGCATACAAGGTCGTGGTCAGGCCGCCGGTAGAATGACCGCAGAGCAGGGCCGCATCATGACCTTCGGCTGCGATAATATCCAGTGCCTGGGTGATTTCGGCATCATATTCAGACAGGTCATACACGTTATAATATTTTTGATGCGGCAGAATCGAACGGCCGTATTTTCTCAAATCCAGCGCATAAAAATCAAAACCATGCTGATTAAAGCGCTCTGCCATTTCGGTCTGAAAAAAATAATCGATAAAGCCGTGAATATATAAAACTGCTTTTTTTGTGGATTGGGCTGCTTTTTTACGGATCAGGGTTGCTACGACTTTGCCCTCATAATCATCGGGAAAGTTTAAGGTCGCTTGCTCATAGCCTGTTCCCAAAATATCGGGCTGATAAAGCGGTTGCAGTTCACTCATTTTTATACTCGTTCATCTTATTAAATTTATGCTTTATCCTTGATGAGCTGAGGTTTTTTGTCAAACAGATCTTGCGGCCGATTTAAATTAAAAATACGAATACGGGTTAATTTTAGAAACTATCCAAAACTTAGGCTGAAAATGAGTGTTATCAGATTATAAAATCCTGCTACAAGTATTATAAATTTGCTAAATGACCCAAGAGGCTAAAATCAGGATAAGCTATATAAAATAACGAGAGTGATGTCATTATTTTGGCAGAACTGCCGAAGATTGATTAGATGAGTTAAATAATGCCCAGAGAAAATTTGAACAGTAAACGCCCTTTATATATTCCTTATGCTGGAAATACTCTGCTAGAACTCCCACTACTCAATAAAGGCTCTGCATTTTCTGAAGAAGAGCGTAGAAGCTTTAATTTGCATGGCTTGATTCCTCATGTCACCGAGACGATTGAGGAGCAAAGTCAGCGTTCTTATCAGCAGTATTGTGCTTTTAGCAGTGATATTAACAAGCATATTTATTTGCGGAATATTCAAGATACCAATGAGACCCTGTTTTACCATCTGATTGAAAATCACCTCAGCGAGATGATGCCGATTATCTATACCCCGACTGTGGGTGAGGCATGTCAGCGCTTTTCTGATATTTATCGCCGTCATCGTGGGATCTTTATTTCCTATCCTGACCGTGATCAGATCGACCAGATTATTCACAATATCAACAAAAAGAACGTGAAAGTGATTGTAATCACAGATGGTGAGCGCATTTTGGGTCTTGGAGATCAGGGCATTGGTGGTATGGGGATTCCCATTGGAAAACTGGCACTCTACACCGCATGTGGCGGGATCAGTCCAGCCTATACCTTGCCGATTACTCTTGATGTCGGTACCAATAATCAGCAATTGTTGAATGACCCGATCTATATGGGCTGGCGTGAACCGCGAATCAGCGGCGATGAATACTATGCTTTTGTCGAGACGGTGATTCAGGCGATTCAACAGCGCTGGCCAGATGCCTTAATTCAGTTTGAAGACTTTGCACAGAAAAATGCCATGCCTTTGCTGGAAAAATATCGTGATCGAATCTGTTGTTTTAATGATGATATTCAGGGCACCGCAGCAGTGTCTGTCGGCAGCCTGATTGCTGCTTCGCGTGCAGCAGGTAAACAGCTCAAAGATCAGGTGGTGACTTTCCTGGGTGCTGGTTCAGCTGGTTGCGGGATTGCAGAACAGATCATTAAGCAAATGGTTGCTGAGGGTTTAAGTGATGCTGAAGCGCGTGCACGCGTGTTTATGGTCGACCGCTTTGGTCTGATCACAGAAAATCAGCCGAATTTACTGGACTTTCAGCGCAAACTGGCACAGCCTCTTGAAAATGTAGAAAGCTGGGCAGATGCTGAGAGCATGATTTCTCTGCTAGATGTAGTTAAGCGTGCCAAACCGACGGTACTGATAGGCGTATCTGGACAGCCAGGTCTATTCACTCAGGAAGTGATTGAAGCCATGGCTGAAAACAGTGTGCAGCCGATTATTTTCCCTTTATCCAATCCGACTTCCCGCGTAGAAGCTGTTCCGGCAGATATCTTGCAATGGACCAATGGCAGAGCATTGATTGCGACGGGTAGCCCATTTGCACCAGTGAATTATCAGGGGCAGATTCATCATATTTCCCAATGCAATAACTCTTATATTTTCCCGGGTATCGGTTTGGGTGTAGTTGCTTCAGGTGCAAAACGTGTCACGGATAATATGCTGATGGCCTCGAGTAATGCCTTGGCGGACTGTTCTCCGAAACTGAAAGATCCTCAGGCAGATTTATTGCCGAATCTGGATTGTTTACAGTCAATTTCGAAGCAGATTGCATTAAAAGTGGCGCTTGCTGCGATTGAAGATGGGGTAGCACCGAAAATCAGTGTAGAAGAATTACAGCTAGCAATAGAGCATAATTTCTGGACACCGCAATACCGTGACTATCAGCGAATTACCTTTTAATTATATTCAAGATGGACTCTGTATTATGGCTAGTGGTTTGCTAGCTTGAGTTCATCTGATGCGTTGGTGAAATATAAAAAGCCCTGATCTTTTGATGAGGGCTTTTTAAACATCTTCTAGATTTTAAAAACACTGTTTTTTATGATTACTGGTTAGGGTGGAAAATGATTGAACAGAAGTATTACCGGGAGAGTTTGTTTTTGGTTATAATTTTTTGAAATATTGATCAAATACAGAACAGGGTTAATCCAATTGAATTTCTTTAAAAAAGATGTTTTTGAAAATATTAAAAAACTAGATCAGCAAAAACAAAAAAAAATAGCTGCAGCTCAGGAGTTGGGCAAGATATTGGTTCAATCTCCAGTAAAATGTATATTAGATAGTATGGCTTTGCTTACACAGTCCAAATCCTTCGAAGCGAATTCTATATTAGGGAATTCCAAATTAAATCAATTGGGTTTGCATCGGTTTCGGGTACAGTTTGCTGCACAAATGGCAGCCCAACGCAGATCAAAGTTAGCGAAGTTTATTCCTCCCGCAGATGTTGAAAGTTTTCAAAAAAATGGATTTATATTCAGAGAAAATTTTTTAGCTACAGAAGAGTTCGCGCAATTAAAACAAGAATTATTGACGACTCCGCTAGAAACACGGGAAACCCTACAAGGGGATACGGTGACTCGCCGTATGGCATTAGATGGCAAAACCTTGAATTACATGCCCGTCACCCAACAATTCCTACATTCAGATGAATGGCGAAACCTGCTGAATTACGTTGCCAGTTTTAAAGTTCAGCCCATCTCTTACCTACAAGTCATATTTTCGCATGTCAGAAAGGCCAAAGCAGATCCTCAAACGAATTTACATAGTGATACTTTTCACTCCAGTGCAAAGGCCTGGTTATTTCTAGAAGATGTTACTGAGGATGAAGGTCCTTTCGTTTATGTGCCCGGCTCGCATCAGTTAAATCCTGCACGATTGAACTGGGAACAACAAAAATCTGAGTCAATTACTGTAAAAACGGATGCCATGACGCGTCGAGGTTCTTTCCGGATATCTGAAAAAGAAGTACTTGAATTAGGCTATGCCAAACCGCAGGCTTTTGCGGTGAAAGCAAATACACTGGTGGTTGCAGATACCTATGGTTTTCATGCCAGAGCCAAGAGTCTCAAAGCTTCAGTGCGGATCGAGCTATGGGCCTATGCTCGTCGAAATCCATTTATACCTTGGTTGGGTTGTGATCCGCTTGCTTTGCCCATTTTGAAATCAAATTTAGTGCCTTGGTATTGGGCAAGTCTGGATTTCCTGGAAAAACGCTATCAGCGAAATAATCCCTGGAAAAAAGTAGGTAAAAAGTGTGCAGCAGATCCTGCTGTTCTGACCAGTAAATAAGAAACGTTTTGAACTTAGAACACTGGATCGGCCTTGAATATGGACAAAAAAGCTCATATTAAATAAAGCAGTGATTGAATTTTTTTCTCATTCTGCTGTCTACCACTTAAGTATAGGCTGGTTTATTTACTGGGGGTTTAACTTTCTTCTCTTTATTGATCGCTGTATGATAGTGAAAATTTTACATAATAAATTTACAAGTCATCGTCATGGAACCACAGCATCAGATGCCATTAAGAAAACTACCGCGATTGAAAGCGCGTGGTGGTTTACAAGTGATGTATGCATCGATACGTGCATTGTTGCTTCGGGAATTACAAACCCGCTTTGGTCAATACCGTCTAGGCTATTTATGGGTTTTTTTAGAGCCTTTATTGACTATTGGGATCATGGTGGTACTTTTTGGGACCGTCATGCAAAGAACACTACCGGGGATGGATTATGCTGTTTTTTTAATTAATGGCATTATTCCTTTCTTTATGTTTAGAACGGGAGTGACTTTGGGGATCAGTGCCACTGAATCCAATCGGGGTTTGTTTAGCTATCGCCCAGTCAAACCGATCGATGCTTTACTTGCGCGTAATATTCTTGAGTTTTTGCTTAAATTTACTGCTTATATTGCTTTTACTGCAGCCTTTGTATGGTTTGGCTATCACATCAGTTTTGAACAAATTCCACAACTTCTAGGCTATTGGATGCTCTTATTTATATTCATGTTGGCGTGTAGTCTTATTTTTATTGTGATTGGCGATTTTTCAAAAGAAATAGGGAAATTTCTTTCAGTATTCTTTTTAATTCTTTATTTTTTATCGGGTATTTTATATTCCATTCATATTATTCCAGTGGAATATCGCGAATATTTATTATTCAACCCCTTGATTCATATCTTTGAGTTAATGCGCCATGCGGTTGCGCCTACTTATAGTTTAGTGCCAGGAATTAGTTTAAGTTACTTCATGATATGGATGATTATTTCTTTATTTATAGGTTTACTTCTGTATAAGCGCTTTGAACGCCGTATGGTGAAATCGAAATGATTGAACTCAAAAATTTAACCAAATCATACGCAACGCCTAAAGGTCGGCATTATGTATTTAAAGATTTAAATGCGATTTTACCTGAAAACAAAAGTGTGGCCCTTTTAGGAAAAAATGGTGCCGGCAAGAGTACCTTGCTCCGGGTTATTGGAGGAATTGACTATGCTGATTCTGGAAGGGTAGTTACTAATAAAACCATTTCCTGGCCAGTCGCGTTGTCAGGTGGCTTTCAAGGCAGCCTAACAGCCAGACAGAATGTTCGTTTTGTCGCCAGACTTTATGTAAATAGTCATGATGAAGTTGAACATGTGGTAAATTTTGTTGAAGAGTTTGCTGAAATTGGTAAATACTTTGATATGCCAATGAAAAGTTACTCGAGTGGTATGCGTAGCCGGATCGGGTTCGGATTGAGTATGGCCTTTAATTTTGATTATTATTTGCTCGATGAAGCCGGTGCGGTAGGGGATGCTTCTTTTCGAAAAAAGAGTCAGGCTTTACTCGACGAACTTAAAGAAAATGCAAATATTATTATGGTTTCTCATGACTTAAAAGACTTGACCCGCAATTGTGATGTCGCTTTCTTGGTGCGGGATGGTAAAGCAGAATATTTTGATAATGTGCAAGATGCAGTAGGGGTATATAAAGCGTATGCAAGCTAAAATAAATAAGCGGCTTTGGATTGCCTATACCTGCTGTGTTCTTATTCCGGTATTGATTATTGTTTTTTATCTTTTTGCCTTTGCGAAAGACCGTTTTCAGTCTTCTTCGATACTGTTGGTGAAGCAGGTGGCAGATACGCCAGTGGCTGATACTGCAGGAATAGGCGCTTTGTTGGGCGTGCCCAATACCAGTCGTGAAGACTCTCAAATTCTGAAAGAGTATATTGGTTCTCGCGATATGATCGAGAGGCTGGATCAAACGCTGAATCTGCGCAAAGAATTTTCATCGGTCAGTGACCCAATCTTTGCACTACCTCAAGATGCCTCAATCGAAGACTTGGTCGAATATTTTAATAAAATGATTAAAGTCGAACTTGATGAGCAAACCATGATGCTACATGTGCATGCTCAGGGATTTTCGCCAGAGTTCTCACTGAAACTCAATCAAGAAGTATTAAAGCAAAGTGATGAGTTTATCAATGAAATTTCCCAGACCATTGCGCAAGAGCAACAAGTATTTGCAGAGAAACAATATACAGAAGCAACAGCGCAGTTAGATGAGGCTCGTCAGGCGGTACTCCAGTACCAAAATGAAAATGAAATCTTTGATCCCGAATTACAAGCCAAAGCGGTGGCTACACTGATTGCAGGTTTACAGAGTAGTTTGGCACAATTGAAAACTGAAGAGCGCACTTTACTTAGTTATTTGACGCCTGAAGCACCTCAAGTGGTGGCGTTACGGAGTCAAATCGCAGCCTTGCAACAGCAAATTAATACTGAAAGTTCAAAACTGACTTCACCAAATAATTTAAAATTGAATAAAAATGTAGCGGACTTTGAAGCCCTGAAAGCGCAGGTTGAATTTGCAGCTGATCTTTATAAAATCTCTTTGGTCTCTTTAGAAAAAGCTCGATTAGAAGCCTCACGTAAGCTCAAGAAATTGGTGGTGATTGCGACACCGCGTTTAGCCCAGGATGCTTTATATCCGCGTAAAGTCTATATCAGTCTAACTTCATTTATTTTGTTGAATATTATTTTTGGTATTGGATTGCTGATCCATTCGATTATCCGTGAGCACAGAGAATAAATTATGAAAAAAATTGCGTTATTATCAGTTTTATCATTGGCCTGTGCGACGGCTGGTTATGCATTTGATCCAAGTTTATTGCCAAGCGAAGTATCTCAGACCTTCAGTGGCGGAAATTTCGATACAGCAAGTGCTAACAGTACTGCCCTGTTAAACAGCCAGTCTGTGGTTGAGCTTTCTCCAAGTAGCTCAATGAAATATCCAATTCAAAACAAGATGTTTGGTTCGCAGCTTTTTAAAGGGGCTTTTGCCTCAACTGCGGGATCGACCTTCAATAGTAGTTATCAAATAAATCCGGGCGATAATATTAATTTACGCCTCTGGGGTGCCTATCAGTTTAACGGCACTCAAAGCGTCGATCCACAAGGCAATATTTTTATTCCGAATGTCGGACCGGTCAAAGTAGCAGGTGTTCGGAATGGCAGTCTACAGTCGGTGGTTGAAGCACAAGTACGCCGTATTTATGTCTCTAATGTGGGGGTATATGCAGCCCTTGAGCAAGCTCAGCCTGTCAAAGTCATGGTGACTGGTTTTGTCAATCAACCTGGTAATTATGGTGGTGTGGCGAATGATAGTGTGATTGCTTATTTGGATCGTGCGGGTGGGGTGGATCCAGAGCGTGGCAGTTATATTGATATTAAAGTCATGCGAAATGGCCAAACAATTCAGCAGGTCGACTTATATGAATTCCTGTTACAAGGTCAAATTCGCCCTTTCTCTTTTCGAGATGGGGATGTGATTGTGGTAGGACAGCGCACCCATACCTTTAATGTCTCTGGTGAAGTCTATAACCAGAATGATTTCGAGTTTAACTCGCCCGCAGTCACGCTGGCACAAGCATTGGCATTTGCCAAGCTTAAGCCAGGGGCAACCAATGTCAGTATTCAGCGTCGACAAGGTGCAGAGTATAGAAGTGAATATTACTCGCTGAATCAAGCGCGTAATGTAATGGTAGAAGATGGCGATATTGTCACCGTTACGGCTGACCGCTATGCGGGTACCATTCAGGTGCGTGTTGATGGAGCGCACAATGGGGCACATGCTGTAGTCCTGCCTTATGGTGCCAAACTGAGTGATGTATTGACACAACTGCAACCGAATGCTTTAGCGGAAGTGGAATCTTTGCAATTGTTCCGTCCTTCTGTGGCCAAGCGGCAAAAAGAGATGCTGAATATTGCCTTGGATAAACTGGAAGAAACAACATTTAATGCCCGTTCAAGCACACAGGAAGAAGCAGCTTTACGTTTGCGTGATGCTGAACTGGTAAAACAATTCATTGCTAAAGCACGTCAAGTTGAACCTAAGGGACAGGTGGTGCTGAATCCAGACACTTTCCAAAATGTAATTTTGGAACAGGGAGATATTTTATATATTCCTGAAAAAACCTCTGTGGTCATGGTGCATGGTGAAGTTGCTTTCCCAAATGGTATTGAATATAGAAATGGTTTAAGTGCCAAAAACTATATTGAGCAGGTCGGTGGTTTTAGCCAAAAATCGAATAAATCCAAAGTGATTGTGATTCGACAAAATGGTAAGGCTGAACTGGTGCGTAAAGGCGAAAAAATTAAGCAAGGTGATGAGATTTTAGTCTTGCCTAAAGCGCAGACTAAGGGTATTGAGTTAACGCGTGGTATTACTCAAGTGTTGTATCAAATTGCAGTAGCGGCGAAAGTTGCTTTAGATTTATAAGAATGAGGAAGTTTAAGTGATAACACAATTAGAAAGTTTTTTCGTAAAAGAAAATATATCTGTAACACCTAAAGATATTACCTATTGTTTATGTATAAGAGTAAGTGATATTACCCCTTGGATTTTAGAAAGATTAGAGTTTTGCTTAAGTTATTATAGTCCACAGCCGGAAATTAATGTTGTAGATTTTGGCTCTGAGGATTTTTTTGCTACAGAGATTAAAAATATTTGTGAAAAATATGGAGCAAATTATATTTTTGAGAATGATAGAGAGGAATTTTCACTAGCTAAAGCACGTAATATTGCTGTTAATAATGTAAAAACTAAATATTTTCTTTTATCTGATATAGATTTTGTATTTGATAAAAATATTTTTGCTAATTTAGCGAAAGATGCAGAACAATTAAAAATGCATATTTATCCAAAAAGATTTTTAACAATGTCAATATGTCATTTAGAGGAAAATGAAACAAATAAATTTTGGAATAGTGAAGATAAAGTAAGTTTTATCAAAGAGTTAGATTATTTTGTTTCTAAAGCTGAATATGGAAAAGATATAGAATTCTATACAAGCTATAGTAATGTATTTTTCATGACTAAGGAACTATTTAATTTAATAGGAGGATACTGTGACAAATTTAGAGGGCATGGTTCAGAAGATTTTGATTTAATGTTAAGAATTGGGTTGATCTGCTCAGATATCCCTAAGCCAGAACAATTAAATAAAGACTTTTATGGTCCATTAAAAGATTCTTTTTGGGGAGATAAAAATTATTCAGGTTTCAGAAGATATATTGAAGCTGTGATGTTTTCTAATGAAAGTCTAGGATATAAAGCTTACCATTTATGGCATCCAAAACCAAAAAATAATGGTTATTGGACTAATAACAATGACTGGAAGAGAGAGAAATTTAATGAAGTGATTTCAGCTTATATTGAAAAAGAGGAAAAGGTATTAGAAGCTGATTATTTAATTAAAGATAAAAACTGTCTTTGCTTAATGAATGACTATAAAAACTGGAGATATTTTTTACCATTAAAATATCTTGGTTATAATTTAAAAGTTTTATCAAGGAATAATTTGGAAGAAATTGTCGAAGGTTATAAGCTTATTTCTGAAGGCAAAGTTGATTTTTTATGTATGTTTAATCCATATATGAAAAGTCATAATAAATATAAGGATTTATTTGATTTTGCAAAGAAAAATGGTGTAGAGGTTTCAGTTGTAGAGCGAGGAGGTCTGCCAAACTCTATCTATTATGCTAACCAAGTTAGTTATGATGATAATGACTTTAAAAATACAAAAATATTAGATAAAGAACTAAGTGAAGAAGATATTTTTTTAACAAAAAACTATATAAATAGTTTAGTAACAGGGTCTCATACTTTAGAGTCAATGGAGACTTATGATGAAACGATTTCTAAACCAAGCATAGAAATACTCAAATTTAAACAATCTATTTTTATTCCTCTTCAACTTAATGATGATATGGCTGTTACATTTTTTAATGAAGGTTATTTAAAATATGACGAGTTTTTAGATGAATTAGAAAATACTATAATTAAAAATAAAAATATCCAATTTGTCATTAAGCCACACCCATTAGATAAAAAAGCTAATAGATTTAATTATGAAAATGTAACCAATTTAAATAATGAGAATATACATGCTGTAATAGATTGTGTAAATGCTGTTCTTTTATATAATTCAGGCGTGGGGTTGTTAGCGCTTGCACATAATAAACCTGTTTATACTGTTGGTAATGCATATTATAGTTTTAATGGTACATTGACTAAGCAGATAGAAAGTCTGGAGATTATTATTAAAGACTTATATACTAATGAAGTATTTGATTTAAATGAAAGTAAAACTATAAGATTGTTTAACTGGTTGATTACAGAAAAATATAGTTGGTTTACTGCAAAAGATATTATTAAAGAGTTTGATAATAGAAAATCACATGCCTACGATTATATTAATGTCGAGTTTTTTAACTTTAAAGGAAAAACATGGTTTTCTGGTTTAAATCCCCTTTTTAGCTATAATAATAGAAGTTATTTAAATGCTATGTTAAGAGTAGAGAACCGTAAAAACTCATCTATTAAAGATAAAAATGAGAAAAAGCCCTTAAAAAATATTAATGTAACTGCTGAGCAGACATCAATTTTTATGAAAAAGGTGAAAAAGCTTCAGAGAGATCCAAAAGCTTTTGTGGTGGATTTTATTAAGAAAAGAATATAATATTTTTAATATGGCTATGTTATTCATATTTATTTTTATATATGAATAATATAGCCTATAGATTAATTTTAGTATTAAACTTTTCTAGGGAGAGGGTATGACTACTAAGGATTTGAAAGAAAATATTGAAAAAATTTTAAAGGGAAATATTTATATTTTTAAAATAGATATTTTTAAGGATATTGTTTATATTGATGTAAAAGATGATTATTTATATTTTGGTTTGGATATTGATTTGAATCAAGATATTTTTATAATTTCCAGAAATTTGGAAACACAAAAAATACTTTCTATTCTTTTTAAGAGTATTTTGCCTAAGAAAAAATTAATTTTTTCTAAGGAGAAAAATATAGATAGCTTAGGGTTAGGTTCTAATGGTTTGAATTTAGAGTTGGCCTTAAATACTATTATGGAAAAAATCTTATTTAATGAATATTATATTAGTCAAAAATATAGTTATAATAGTTATAATTCTATTGAAAAAAATAATAATTATCTAATATCTACTCTATCAGCAAAAGTTTTTTTAGATTTCTCAAAAAATCTAATGAATAAATATTTATCTATGTTTGACACATTAGATCTTATCGAAAAAGAAAACCTTAGTTTGATACGTTTTGGGGATGGGGAAATTAAATGTATGGTAACTACTAAAGGTTGTTTCTTTCAGGAACATAACTCTTATCTTATGCAAGAGCTTAGAGATTTATGTGAGAAAGATATTGATGGTCTTTTAGTTTGTTTTCCTCCCTTGTTGATTGAAAGTGAGTTTTGGAGAAATTTTTGGTCAAATTTTTGGCCATTAACAAAATTTTATCTTAAAAATAAGATCATAGGAGATGCTATGATAACTAGACCAGAAATATTTTTAAACTATGGAGAAGCTTCAATAAAGAAGTGGAAGAGAATTTGGAATAATAAAAAGGTTTGTTTCATAACGGGTGAAAATTCAAGATTTAATCATAATCATATACTTTTTGATAATATTAAAGATTATTCAATTATTCATGGTAAGAGTATTAACTCATATTCTCACGTAGATAAAATATTGAGTGAGTGTATGAGTCTTCTAGATGTCGATATATTTCTTATAGCATTAGGTCCTACAGGAACTGTATTAGGAGCTAGATTACATAAAAATGGAAAAAGAGCACTAGATATCGGGCATCTGAATAACAGTTACGATACTGTTTATGCTAATGCAGCCATGCCTGAGAAAATAGATTTTGTTCGTTAAGATTACTTTATGAGCTATATTAGTATTTCCTCTGGTATTTTAAAGATAGCAAGTCTTGAGATTTTTTTGCAATCTGACTCTCTTTCAGTTTTAGGGTGGGGCCGTAAAAAAAGCTTTTTTAAAGCTCAGGCTTTTGCCGAAAAAAAGGGTTTAAAAGCGCTCTGTTTAGAGGATGGATTTATCCGTTCTCTCGGCTTAGGTAAAGATGGTTACGCACCTCTTTCTCTTGTAGTCGATGAAACCGGAATTTATTTTGATGCCTTGCAGACTTCAGACTTGGAACAACTGATTTTTCAACCTGAAAGTGAAGAATTAAACTTACGTGCTGAACACGCAATTCAGACCATTCTGCGTCATAAAATCACCAAATATAATCAAAAATTCCAAAGCATAGATCCAGCTCAATTTAATCCAAATACCCAACATATCTTAGTGATTGATCAAACTTATGGCGATCAATCGATTAAATATGCAGGTGCTACGCCAGAAACCTTTAAGACCATGCTGGCACAAGCTTGTTTAGATCATCCAGAAGCGACGATTTGGGTTAAAACCCATCCAGACGTATTGGCAGGTAAAGCACAATCACATTTTCAACCGCAAGACTTTGCACCTGCAAATATTCAGGTCTTAACGGAAGCTTATAATCCAATTGAATTATTGGGCCATATGGACGAAGTCTATGTGGTCAGTTCACAACTGGGCTTCGAAGCCTTGTTATGTGGCAAAAAAGTTCACTGTTTTGGTGTGCCGTGGTATGCGGGCTGGGGGCTTACGGATGATCAGCATGCCCCCCTGCATATCCTGCATGGCAGGCGCTCTCAAACTAAATCTTTAATGCATTTATTTGCCTGTGCGTATTTACAATATGCCCGTTATGTTAATCCGGTGACAGCACAGCGTTGTGAGCTAGAAGAAATCCTTGAGTTGTTAATTCCCAATATCCAATTTCAGCAAAGGCTAGCTCCATCCTATACAGCCTATGGATTTAGCCCCTGGAAAAAAAAGTTCATTGCAGCTTATTTTGCTTTTCCCAAGCTTAATCTGAAATTTCAACGCTATTTCAAACCTGAAAAAACTGCTGATGTTCTGGCATGGGGCAAAAAAGCCAAACAGTTAAAAGATTTAAACTATAAACAAGTGACAACGGTTGAAGATGGTTTTATTCGTTCTGTTGGTTTGGGAGCAAAGCTGATTCGTCCATGCTCTTTAGTTTTTGATGATATTGGGATTTATTATGATGCCACACAGCCATCACGTATTGAGCAGCTCCTCAGTCGGATAGAGTTAAATCCTTCACAAATACAGCGCGCACAACATTTGCAGAGATTACTGATTGATCTAAATATTTCAAAATACAATGTAGGGGAATCAAGACAATTAAAACGCCCTCAGCACTCACGCATTCTATTGGTAGTGGGGCAGGTTGAAGATGATATGTCGATTCAGCTAGGTGGAATCGGGATTAAAACTAATCTGGATTTGCTGAAAAAGGTGCGGCAAGATCATCCGGACAGTTATATTATCTATAAACCCCATCCAGATGTACAAACGGGTCTACGGATCGGGAAAATTTCCGACCAAGACATGTTGACCTATGCTAACCAGATTGAATTGAACACCTCTATTTTAGAATGTTTTGAAATTTGTGATGAGGTACATACCATAACCTCACTTAGTGGCTTTGAGGCTTTGATTCGAGGCTTAAAAGTTTATTGTTATGGTTTACCATTTTATGCAGGTTGGGGATTAACACAGGACTTGTATTCATCACAAAGACGCAACAATAAAAATATAACCTTAGAAACTTTGTTATATGTAACTCTAGTAGAATATCCTACATATAATTTACCGCATACTCAGGCATTAGGTATTCCCTTGGTTCGTCCCGAGGATGTAATTGCTTATATCAAAAGTCAATTAGATCAACCGGTAGGTCAAGATCATAAGTATAAGCATGTATTATTATATTTATATAACAGGTTGAAAAAAATAGGTTAATTTCTTTATGTCAGTTCATGTGAATCGTTTATTGCTTTCTGAACGGGTTCTGTTATTACAGGGGCCGATGGGAAACTTTTTTAATCGTTTTTCTGCCTGGCTCAAAGACCATGATATTCAATGTTTTAAAGTGAACCTGAACGGCGGAGATCAATTTTTTTCGCGTTCTTTTGAATACAACTTTGATTTTACCGGCACGTATGCCGATTTTTCGACTTGGATCGAAGACTTGCTTTTGTCTCAAGAGATTGATGCAGTGGTCTGTTTTGGAGACTGCCGCAAGTATCATCAAGCTGCAAAAAAAGTTGCCTTAAAGCATCGAATTAACTTTTTTGCTTTTGAAGAAGGCTATATTCGGCCGAACTATATTACGTTTGAGCAAGATGGGGTAAATTTCTTTTCCAACTTCTTATCGCATTTAAAATTAAAAACAAAAAAACCTAAAAATACCCAAGTGAAAAAAGTATCTGAAGTCAATAATAGTTATCGTTCAATGCTGATCAGTGTCATGGTCTATTATATATTTATGCTGCTTTTCTCCTGGAAATACCCGCATTATAAACATCATCGGCAGATGAGTATCTGGTCAGAAATTTATTATTGGGTCTGGTCGGGTGTGCGACGGATTAAAAATTCTTTCGTAGAGGAAAAGCGGTTTAATGCATTTATACAGGCCTATAAAAAACGTTATTTTGTTTTTGCACTACAAGTACATAATGATTTTCAGATTCGCACCCATTCTGATTTAAAATGCATGAAAAAGTACATTGAAATGGTTATTCAGGATTTTGCGCAACATGCAGATCCCTATCATCATCTGGTGCTCAAACATCATCCGATGGATCGTGGCTATCGTAATTATGCATCTTATATTCGTAAGCTAGCGAAGTCTCACGATGTCGAAGGACGTGTTCACTATTTTTGTGATATTCATTTGCCTACACTATTAAAAAATAGTCTGGGTTTTGTTGCAGTAAATAGTACAACAGGTATTCAGGCTTTGTATCACCATATTCCTGTCAAGGTATTAGGGTATGCACTTTATAATTTACCTAAATTGACCAACCAACGTCCATTGGCTAAATTCTGGAGAAATCCAGGCAAGGTCGATCAGGTGTATTTCAACTATTTCCGTGAAGAGCTGATTAATTATTCCCAATTGAATGGGGCTTTTTATGGTGATTCTCCTTGGATGCATGATTATGATATATCACATATCGAGGTAGATGTTGAAATGCAACAATCCAATAATCCTGTTTCCATCTGATAGAGATGAGATCATTACTGGTTTATATAAGTAGTTATTTATAAAATTTAGGGATCTTTTCTAGGAAAGATCATTAAGTACTTTTGTTTAATCTTTAGTAAGCATCCGGCTAACACAGCCTTACCAAGCGATCCTATAAGCCTTAATTTAGTTCCCACCTAAAAACAAGTGGGGACTTAATCCATGAACATGGATATATATTCAGCAACACCTCCTGTTGCTAAAAAACGCCGAAAATACAGCAAAGAATTCAAACTCAGTATTGTCAATGCCTGCAAAAATCCTAATACCTCGATCGCTTCGGTCGCACTGCAACATAGTATTAATGCCAACCTTGTCAGTCGTTGGATCAGGATCTTCAGCCATCATGAGGGTGCCGTGCAGGATCCTACTCATGTGAATCCAGCATTTATTGCTTTGCCTTACACTGCTGCAATCAGCCAACCTATTGATGAGAGGATCACGTTGTGTATCACCGTGCCTCATACGAATAATGATATTCAGCTAAAATGGCAGACATCAGAAATACCTGCCTTGGCAGAATTACTCAAGGCACTTGCAACATGATCCGCATTGATGAAATCTGGTTGTCTACTCAGCCCATGGACATGCGTGCAGGTATGGATACGACCATGGCTCAGGTGGTGAGAGCCTTTGGCTACATCAAACCGCATTGTGCTTACCTGTTCTGTAATAAACGTGGCCATCGCATGAAAGTGCTGGTACATGATGGATTGGGCATCTGGCTGTGTGCCCGGCGGCTGGAACAGGGCAAATTTCACTGGGCTCAAGTTCACCAAGGTGAAACCGTGGCCCTCAGCCCGGAACAGTTACAGGCACTGATCCAAGGTTTGCCCTGGCAGCGCATTGGACGACAGCAGGTGGTGACGATGCTTTAAACCAGGCTCGACCATTCTGCTATTCTCCAAACGTTCTATTTCATTCTTCTCATGACCTCAGGCATACTGCGGTCATGAATACGCTGCCTGACTTAAGCCAACTGACCCATGAACAACTGCTGGAATTCACCAGGCAGTTGGCGCTGCAGCATCAGTCTCTAGCACAATCAAACCAACAATTGGATGCCAAAGTTCAACATCTTTCTATTCTCAATCAAAAATACGAGCATGAACTGGCGCTGTTTAAAAAGCATAAATTCGCCCAAAAGAATGAACACTTAACGGCAAAACAAATCCATCTGTGGGATGAAGCGGTTGAAGAAGATATTGCCGCGGTTGATCTAGAACTGGAACGGCTAAATGCAGATAAAACCAATGCAGCGACACAGAAAGCCAAAACCAATAAACCTAAACGTCGACCACTGCCAGATCATCTACACACCATCCGTATTGAGCATGAACCTGCATCAACCCAATGTGCTTGTGGCTGCCAACTCCGTCGTATCGGCGAAGATGTCAGTGAAAAACTGCATTTCAGACCGGCACAGTTCTATAAGGAACAGCATGTGCGTGGTAAATGGGTCTGTGATCAGTGTGACACTCTAACTCAGCAAGCGATGCCCGCCTATGTGATTGATAAAGGCATTGCTTCACCTGAATTGCTCAGCCATGTGCTGGTATCGAAGTATGCCGATCATTTGCCGCTGTACCGTCAGCGCCTGATCTATCAGCGGGCTGGCATTGATCTGTCCAGATCCACTTTATCTGACTGGATAGGTCGCTGCGGTGTAGAACTGGAACCTCTGGCCAATGCCTTAAAAGAGGTGGTGCTGCAACAGCGGGTGCTGCATGCAGATGAAACACCGGTCACCATCATGCGGATGGGTGAGAATAATAAAAAACCGAAGAAAGGTTATGTCTGGGCCTATGCCACCACACAGTATAATCCAGTTCAGGCGGTGATCTATGACTTTCAGGATAGTCGTTCAGGCCAGCATGCTGAAGAGTTCTTGAAAGGCTGGCAGGGCTATCTAGTCTGTGATGATTACAGTGGTTATAAAGCACGTTTTAAATCAGGCCAGGTGATTGAGGTGGGGTGCATGGCCCATGCACGTCGTAAATTCCATGAACTGCATGTAACTGGGAAAAGTCAGGTTGCTGAACAGGCCTTAGTGCTGATTCAGAAACTGTATGCGATAGAAGCAGAACTCAGGAAAAAGACCGATGGTACAGCGGAAGACCGCCGCGAATACCGACAACAGCATAGTCAACCAGTGATGCAACAACTATATGAATGGCTCAACCAACATCATCTGACAGTGCCATCGAGTTCTCCCACCGCCAAGGCTATCAATTACACTCTGAAGCGTTGGCCAGCCTTAAGCCGCTATCTGGATGATGGCAATCTACCGATATGCAACAATTGGGTAGAGGTGCGACACGAAGTCGCTTAATGAAGTTGTTCCCCCTGCGGGAACCACCCGTGTCACCGGGTGAATCTAGAAGGCTGAATAAAGAGCGCCTTCGACAATGTAACGAGGCACCGTAAGGTGCGGGGTATCAATCGTGAGAGGCGTACTCTTCTGGCAGCCATAGCCGGACAAGGGCTAGATAATCGGTATGGTGAACACATGTGAATCTGCGCAACGATCGTTAAATTGAACGAGCGGAAATGGCTAATACGCTCGAACCAAAACGGTAATGGAGGTGGGAATCGCGTCTTTCTACTACGCATTCGTGACCCATACGCCTCCCGGTCGATAGCAGGCACCTAAGCCGATGTACTTCAGTAAGCGGAACGTGGAAATCCCGTATTACCCCCATTGGGAAAGCAGTTTGCAAAAACTGCCCATGGTGATGCGGGCGAAGGAACGAGGAAAAAGCGAATGCCAGTCTGTAATGGGTTGGATAGAGGTTGAAACATTACCCCACGCGAAAGCGGGCTGACGTCCTTATGGTCTCTCATCACAAGAGAGTGTGTAGAACCCTTTTAATGGAGGGAGAGCAAATGAATGCAGCAGTATCAGCGTGTGCACCTTCCAGCACATCGTGGGACAGCATCGATTGGATTGCTGTACAGCGTCATGTCAGAGGGCTGCAAGCGCGTATTGTGAAGGCGGTACAAGACGGCAGGCATAACAAGGCGAAAGCTTTGCAATGGCTGCTGACTCACTCGTTTAGTGGCAAAGCATTGGCCGTAAAACGAGTGTCTGAAAACAAAGGCAAAAACACGGCTGGGGTCGACAAGGTGACTTGGAATACACCCAAGGCCAAGACCGGTGCGATGATGTCGTTGAAGAGGCGAGGTTACACGCCCCTTCCGCTTCGGAGAGTCCTTATTCCGAAGAAAAATGGCAAGATGAGACCTCTCGGGATACCCACGATGAAATGCCGGGCCATGCAGGCGCTCCATCTGCTGGCTTTGGAACCCATCGCGGAGACCACCGCTGATCGGAACTCTTATGGATTCAGACCGCAACGCTCAACCGCGGATGCTGCAGCACAGTGCTTTGGTGTGCTGTCAAGAAAAGTAAGTGCGGAGTGGGTGCTAGAGGGTGACATTCAAGGCTGTTTCGACAATATCAGCCATGACTGGATGATCGCCAACCTCCCAATGGACAAGGTGATTCTACGGAAATGGCTCAAAGCCGGTTACGTCTACCAAAGCAAGCTGTTTCCCAGTCTTTCCGGAACACCGCAAGGAGGTATTATCTCCCCGGTGTTGGCCAACATGACCTTGGACGGACTGGAAACGATGCTGGCGAAGAGGTTCCCTAACGCCAAATGGACAGGCAAAAAGCTGCAACTGGTACGGTATGCGGATGATTTCATCATCACGGGGTATTCTAAAGAGTGGCTCGAAAATGAAGTTCGCCCTGCCGTGGTTGAATTTCTGGCGGAGCGCGGTCTCGTGCTCTCTCAGGAAAAGACCAAAATCACGCACATAGGGAACGGGTTCGATTTTCTTGGCTGGAACGTACGCAAGTACAATGGCAAGCTACTGATCAAGCCGTCAAAGGCAAACATCAGTGCTCATCTCGATAAGCTGCGAGCATTAATCAATGCAAACAAAGCGACACGACAGGCCACTTTGATCGGTTTGCTCAACCCTATTCTAAGGGGTTGGGCCAACTATCATAGTTATGTCGTTGCCAAGAAGGTTTTCAACCAGGTAGACAGCGCAGTGTGGGAAATGCTCTGGCGATGGGCGGTACGTCGCCACCCTCGCAAAACACTCCGATGGGTCAAAGATCGGTATTTCAAAGTACAAGGAGCGCGTCGATGGGTGTTCTCATGTGATGAACAGTCCGCTGATGGTCGGAAGCGACAATACACATTAGTGTCTGCCTCGGACACGCCAATTGTGCGACATATCAAGATCAAGGCTGCTGCTAACCCTCATGACCCCGCATGGGATGAGTACTTCGAATCCCGATGGGGTAAAAGAATGCTGGTCTCCGCAAAGGGGCGAGCCAAGCTGTATCGGGTGTGGCTAAAACAAGGTGGTCGCTGCTGCGCCTGTCTTAAACCAGTCACCAAAGATACACCATGGCACAGCCGTCATATTGTGAAGCTAAGTCATGGTGGAACGGATGCAGTTGCTAATCTTGAGATTTACCATCTGTATTGTCCAAGGAGTGTTCAATTTGCCAATGTCAACGATGTATAACCGGGTGCCGAATGGCGCCTTAGCAGAGGCTTGAGCCGTGTGCTGGGAAACTCGCATGCACGGTTCTTAGGGGGTTGGACGTAGGTAACTGCGTCTGAC